>JAZFYO010000257.1:0-3424 GCA_036443615.1 Binatia bacterium
GTCAAAGGGCGCTTTGTGTCTATCGATGAAGGGAACATGACCCAACGCATGGTGATTGGATTTGGTATGGGCAGAAGTGTGGTGAGAGCCGAGGGCAAGATCTACCAGCCGACACCCCAAGGGCCACGGCTCGTGGGCCAATTCGACTCCGAAGTCAAAAGCGGCCGGAAACCGGGCATGGGCCCAATGGTAGGGGTCGGTGCAGCAGCGGGCACGGTGGCAACGGCAGCCGCCATGAGCGGGGGAATCGGTGCGACATCCGAAGTTGCTGATGCTTTACCGTTTTCGGCGAGCCTCGAAGCCAATGTACGGAAAATGGCCAAGGACCTCGCCAGGAAGGCCGCACGCAGCCACGTGGTACAGGGATGGCTGCAGTCGGAGGTGCTCAGGTAAATCATACGGCCAAAGGCCGCGGCCTTTGTCGGAATCTGAGGGCTCCAGGGATCCAGCTCTTTGGGGGCCTGACTCCCTCCCCTCGGGGACGCTCATGACCACTTAAACGATGCATTGACGAGGTGTTATTCTTCCGCCCTATTGGCCATAGACACTCTCCCCTTGAGCCCGCTGACCCGACTCCTTCTGATTTTCTGTTCCAAAAAATCCCTCCAATTTCCCCATAAGACCACTGTGGCTTAGCTGGGAAATAGTCATTGGGCTAAGGGTTTGCCTGGGCTCCCCCAGCATGATACTGTGAGGTGTAGCCGTCAATTTCTTCCCCACTTGTTCTCCTCCAGGTCGTCGTTGGCAGGGGAGGGATTTGGAATCTGGCTTTACAATTGGGCTAGTCAATCTCTTTTCCCAACTTAGGGAGAGAATACGTGCGTCATTGGTAGCACCTTCGTTTATCGCTATGAGCGAAATTTTTCATATGTAACAGGAAGTTGGAGAGCTTTTATGTTCAACCGCTTCGGGATGTATCCTCTTATTTTGGCCATTCTGGTTTGTGCCCAGGGTTCCTATGCGGCCAATGGCCTGCCCGTTGTTCGGATTGGGATTGTGACTGACGGTCCGCTCCAACCTCAGGGATGGGGGAAGATCATTCGGAGTAAGCTGTTTTTCAAAGAAATTCTCGACATTACGCGGGGAGAGTTTGATGTCCGGTTTTCTAAGGACAGGGTGGTGCATGGAAACTGGTCGGTCTCAGGAGTGAAAAAAGCCGTTGATGCTCTTTTGGCAAACCCCCAAGTGGACTTGGTTCTTGCGCTGGGGGTGATTGCCACGAATGAGGTGAGCCTGCGCCGCACGCTCCCAAAGCCTGTTGTGGCGCCTTTCGCTATTGATAGAAAGCTCCAAGACCTGCCCTTTCGCAACGGGACCAGTGGGGTCAGGAATCTTAACTATCTGACCTTGCCACATTCCTTTGAGCGGGATGTGAAGGTGTTTAAGGAAATTATTCTCTTCACGCGAATGGCCCTTTTCGTGGATAAGGTTCTCATCGAAGCCCTGCCCCGCCTTCGGGTAAAAGCTGCAAGGGCCGCAAAGGAAAATGGTATCCAACTTGCCATCATTCCAGTAGGCAACCGGATTCAGCCGGCGTTGGCTGCCCTCCCAGCCGATGTAGAAACGGTGTTTGTCACACCCCTTCTGAGCTTGCCTCCGAGCGAATTTGATGTGCTTGTCGCTGGTCTGATTGATCGGCGCTTGCCCAGCTTTTCCTTATTCGGGCGAGAGGAAGTCGAGCGGGGCTTGCTGGCTAGTGCCTCACAGGAAACCAATACACTCCGTCTCGCGCGGCGGGTCGCCCTAAACGTTCATCGTATTTTGCTGGGTGAGGATGCGGGGGATCTGGGGGTAACCATGCCGCGAGGTGAGCGACTGACCATCAATATGGCTACGGCCCGGGCGATCGGCTCGTTCCCGAGTTTTCGTGTGCTCACTGAGGCGGAATTGTTGAATGAAGAAGAGGAGCAGGTCACACGCCGTCTATCCCTTTACACCGCCATGCGGGAAGCCATTTCGGTCAACCTTGATCTGGCGGCAGCGGATCGGAGAGTCGCGGCTGGATTAGGTGAAGTGGGAATTGCACGATCTTTCCTCCTTCCGCAGGTTGATATAGGCAGTTCGGCTAGTGTGATCGACAACGATCGTGCCAAGGGCGGGTTGGGAAATAACCCTGAACAGGCGGTCTTTGCGACGGGAAGCCTCAGGCAACTTCTCTATTCCGACTCGGCATGGAGTAATTTTACCGTCCAGGAAAAGACTCAGGAATCCCGGATAGCCCAGCGGCAGGAATTGCAGTTGGATATTGTGCGGGACGCAGGGGTGGCCTACCTGAATGTGCTCCGGACGAAAACCATCAAGAAGATTCAGAAGGGAAATTTGAAATTAACCCGGTCCAACCTCGAACTGGCCCGGGTCCGGGAATCAGTTGGAGCGGCCGCGCGCGATGAAGTCTTTCGTTGGGAAAGTGAAATCGCAATTGGCCGGATTGATGTCCTCAATGCTCAAGCCCGGCAACAGCAGGCTGCGGTGGCCCTCAACCGTATCCTCCATCATCCACTGGAGGAGCCGTTCGTGACAGAAGAGGCTGGGGTTGATGATCCCTTGTTAATGGTCGGGCAGGGGCGTCTGTTTCCTTATGTGAACAATCCGCGAAATTTCCAGGTGTTCAGGGATTTTGAGGTCCAGGAGGGCCTACGCGTGGCTCCTGAATTGCAACGGCTTGATTCCTTGATTGCAGCTCAAGAACGGACGGTGCTCAATGCTGCACGAGCCTTCTGGGCACCGGATCTGGCCTTTCAGGCAGACGTCAGTCAGCGGTATGCCCAAGGAGGAGACGGTCAGTCGGCTGCTGGAGGTACAGGTCAAGATCGCACCACCTTTAACCTTGAATTGGGCTTGACCTTTCCATTGTTCGAAGGGGGATCGAAGAATGCGACGCAAATACAAGCTTCCCAAACCTTGAGGCAGCTTCAATTGGATCGAGAGGCCACGGTAGAACGGGTTGAAGAGCGCATTCGTTTGGTCGTGTTCCAAACCGGTGCCTCGGCTCCATCCATTCGACTCTCTCGTGAGGCCGCTGAGGCCGCTCGAAAAAATTTGGAGCTGGTGGGGGATCAGTATTCCCGTGGGGCGGTGGAAATTGTTAAGGTGCTCGATTCCCAAAATGCCGCTCTCACGGCCAATCTCGATGCGGCAAATGCCATTTACGATTTTCTCGTCGACCTCATCAATATTCAACGGGCCACAGGCCAGTTTGATTATTTTCTCTCTAAAGAAGAACAAGAAGCCTGGTTCCAGCGACTCGAAGCATTCTTTGAGCAAGAAGGGATCGACACCAGCAAAGAAAGAGCCATGAGTCCCTTCAAATGAAAGTCTGCCACCCCCTTCCTTCGTTTGGACTTACCCGCCTCCCTCCACGCTCTCTTTAGTCCTACCAAAGAAACAACGGCTCTTCTCCAAAGTGAGTGGGTAAAAAATGGCT
>JAZFYO010000258.1:0-2000 GCA_036443615.1 Binatia bacterium
TGTCCAGATTGGAGTACTCACGGCTCTCCACCATACTGCGAAAACGCGCTGAATTCCAAATCGCTATCCCCGCCAAGAGACAACCTCCCTCAGCTTGACACAACCCATTTGATCCTCCAGACTTAAACAATTGAGGCCCTACCGTGACCATCAAAAAAGTCATGCTGGCTCAACCTCGAGGCTTTTGCGCCGGGGTGGAGATGGCTGTAGTGACCGTCGAACGGGCCCTTAAAAAATATGGCCCACCGCTCTATGTCTTCCACGAGATCGTGCACAACCAAACCGTCGTGGATGGTCTGAAGCGAAGAGGGGTAAAGTTTGTCCAATCCGTGGAGGAAGTCCCTAAGGGCGCAAGGCTGATCTTTAGCGCCCACGGGATTTCACCATCAGTCCGCGAGCAGGCCGAAAAGAGACAACTCCAGGTCATCATTGACGCCACCTGTCCCCTCGTGGAGAAGGTCCACCGCGAGGTACGCAGGTTCGTTGCCGCGGGATACTGGGTCGTCCTCATCGGCCACCGGGATCACGACGAGATCGTGGGCACGAACGGCGAGGCCCCCGAGCGAATCCTTATCGTCGCCAACACAGAGGAAGCCAAAAATATTATCGTTCCTGATCCGGGGAGGGTCGTTGTGCTAACACAAACCACCCTCAGCCTAGATGACACAAGAGAGATCGTCGAAGCCCTGCGCCAAAAATTCCCCAAGATGATCACTCCGGCCAAAGAGGACATCTGCTATGCTACCCAGAACCGTCAGGACGCCGTTAAAGAACTGGCTCGCGAGGTGGACCTTGTCCTTGTCATCGGCTCCCGCAACAGTGAAAACTCCACTCAGCTCTGCCACGTGGCCCGCTCCCTGGGGACCCCGGCTTATCTGGTCAATGACTTCCATGAAATCGACCCTGCGTGGCTGGAGGGCATAGAACGGGTAGGTGTCACTTCGGGGGCATCCGCACCCGAGCGGTTAGTGCAGGAAACGGCCGATTACTTTAAACGAAAGGGAGCCGAGATCATCAGTATAGGTTTTGCGGAGGAGAATGTCCGTTTTGCCCTTCCATCCGAGATAAGTTAAAAAGCAGATACATTTCAGGAATCCCCCCACCCTAGCTCTCTACCCCCTGCCCAAAAGTTGGCACCGGTGCCGCTCTACATTGACGGAGCAATCTATCTCTGCTACTGAATCCTACGGT
Organism: Binatia bacterium; assembly: GCA_036443615.1. Lineage (GTDB taxonomy): Bacteria > Desulfobacterota > Binatia > UBA9968 > CAXXLF01 > JACZXR01. The sequence goes on from JAZFYO010000258.1 coordinate 1,192, forward strand.
CGGAAATTCCTCCGCAGACCCCCTTCGGTTGATATGAGAAACTAGTAATCTCACCCTTGGGATGCCTAGCCTTTAAGCAGCTCGTGAGTAAAGAATAGGCATTTTTCAAACCAGAGATGGGACTACATCCAGAGAACTATTGGTCTTTCAGTAAGAATTAGTTATGGCATGATGGTTGCTTTTCTATTTTAAGTCCTGATGCCGTCTACTAAGCAATCTTTAACCACTGGCATAGTCATCGTGGATACCGCAGACATTTGAGATTCGCATAGGTCGGTTTTTGTTATTGGAAGGAGGCATTTAAGGTGATAAATCAAAATAAAGTTTGGATTATTTTAGGTCTTTGTCTTTGGGCCTTCGCCTTGTTCTTCTCGGATCCTGCCCTTTCCCATGGAGCTTCTCAGCCTCCGCAGATCAACACAGGTGACACTGGTTGGATTCTTATCTCATCAGCTTTGGTCTTGCTGATGACGATCCCTGGCCTATTCCTTTTTTACGGCGGCCTGGTGCGAGGAAAAAATGTCCTTGGTACTATCATGCACAGTTTTATCATCGTGGCCTTGATAAGCATTCAGTGGGTGCTCTGGGGCTATAGTCTTGCCTTTGGGCCGGACATAGGAGGAATTATCGGCAGCCTGGCCTGGTTTGGACTGAATGGGGTGGGAGTAACTCCAAACCCCAATTACTCGTCGACCATCCCCCACCAAGCCTTCATGGTCTTTCAGATGATGTTCGCTATCATCACCGTTGCGCTGATCACGGGTGCGTTTGCAGAGCGGGCAAAGTTCAGTACATTTATCATCTTCGTC
>JAZFYO010000259.1:0-5119 GCA_036443615.1 Binatia bacterium
CGTCTCTGCGGTTATTGCTTAATTTGTTCACCGCGGAGGCGCAGAGGACGCCGAGGGAGGACTTTTTTTGTTTGTCGGGAGACGACGACAAACAAAAAGACTTCTCCGAGTGGTAGGAAGGCCGGAAGGCTTACTTCCTCGAGGAAAGTGGATTCATAGATTGCCGAAGGTGCCTACCCCGGATTGACACCAGTGCATTCTACCAGCTACTCTGCGACAAGATCCGTCGAACAATAAAAAGGGAGTACCACTCATTATCTCTTTCCCCAAGGGTTTTCCAGAACCCTCCGCTGAGTTTCTAAGAGCCACGGAATTCCTCGATTTCGAGACCCCGGAGGTGCGGGATTTCGCTGGAGAGACCACCCGGGGAGCTCAGAACGACACCGAGCGCGCAGTCCGGCTCTTTTATCGGGTCCGGGACTCCATTCGCTATGACCCGTACCGCATCAGTCTCGATCGAGAGATCTACAGAGCCAGTCATGTCCTGTCCGTCAGGGAGGGTTTCTGTTTACCCAAAGCCAATCTGTTGGCGGCCTGCGCCCGTGCCCAGGGAATACACTCGGCCATTGGACTCGCAGACGTTGTGAACCACCTCTGTACTGAAAAATTGCGCCGTGCCATGGGCGGAATCGAGCGCTTCATTCACCACGGCTATGCGCTGCTCTACCTCGAAGGCCACTGGGTAAAGGCCGTACCCGCCTTTAACATAGAATTGTGCAAAAAATTTAGCGTGCTCCCCACGGAATTCGACGGCAAAACGGACGCCTTATTCCAACCATTTGATGCCCAGGGAAGAAAACACATGGAGTATGTCGTCGATCACGGAATCTGGTCCGATTTCCCCTATGAGCGAGTAGTCCACGACTTCAAAGCTACTTATCCGGAAAGCCTCTTTCAACAAAGTGCAGATCCTGCTCACTTCGAAAACGAACACCGACTCCGGTAGAGCAGAGAATGGGCATCCTTTCAGAGTAATGACCCCACGACTGTCCGTAATTATTCCCGTACGGAACGATGCCGCCAGCCTCACCCAAACCCTGGACCACCTAGTCGGCCTGGGAGGAATCTCTGAAGCAGAGATTATTGTTGCGGCCTCCGGCGGCGAAGAGGGCACCAAGCGCGCCGTGGCGGATCGGGCACGGCTACTCTGGCCTGTCGATTCGACCCGCGCCGCCCTCTTGAACGCGGGCGCTACGGTTGCCCGCGGCCAAGTTCTCTTCTTCCTTCACGCCGATTCCTTCCCTCCGCCAAACGCCTTCGAGCTGATCCATCGCTCCCTCTCCGACGACCGCGTCGTGGGGGGCGCCTTCGAGCATCTCTTCATGGAGCGGCGGTGGAGCCTCGGTATGATCACGTTGCTTAACCGGATCCGCTACCGATTCACCCGCAACTATTACGGTGACCAGGGCATTTTTGTTCGCACACCCGTATTCCATCAATTGGGTGGGTACAAGGACCTCCAGCTTATGGAGGATCTTGACTTCAGTCAGCGTATGAAGCGGATGGGGCGGACGATTCTTGTCCGAGCTCCTCTGCTCACGTCCGGACGGCGCTTCCTCGCCCGAGGTCCATGGCGCACCTTCTTTTTCGTCCTCTGGCTACTGCTCCTGTATACCTTGCGCCTCGATACCCAGCGCTACTCGAAGCGATGGCGCGGGCCAATCAACCGCCCTCCCGGCAGCCCATGGGTGCGTGGTCGGCTTCGCGCAAGGGCCGAGCAACCCAAAGAGCAAGAAAGTAGAGTATAGGAATAGGGTTAAGTTCTAGCTGGGTTTTCCTCTGTCACAAATTCCTCTCCCTTTCGAACACACCCCAGCCGAGGATGCCAAGGAGGAGGGCAAGCGCAAGAAAAGCCGCAAGGGCCCCAAAAAGACTTTCGGCCCTGAGCGGAACTCCCGAGACGATCAGGATGGCAATGAGGATTCCAATGAGGGCATCTCCTGCAATCAACCCTGAAGTATAGAGGATCCCTTTCTCCCTCCGTCCAAGGAGGCGGGCTACGACTCCTCCCAGGAAGATACTCGAGGTGAGTTCGAGGGGAAGGTAAAGACCGATCGCGACCGAGATGGACTGGACCCGGAGGAGCTCGATAAAGACGGCGAGAAACACTCCGGTGAGGATCAGAGTCCAGGGCATGGTTCCCCCAAAGACGCCTTTTACTACGAGGGACATCAGGGTCGCCTGGGGGGCCGAGAGCGCCTCGGAGCCGAGCGTGTATGCCTGGTCCAGGAGAAAGAGGACCCAGCCGATGACCGTGGCAGGCGCGAGCACTCCGATGATCTCGGCAATCTGCTGGCGCCGGGGAACCGCTCCGACAAGGAAGCCCGTTTTAAGATCCTGCGAGGTATCACCGGAGATGGCCGCGGCGATGCAGACAATCGCACCGAGCGATAGGGCGGAAACCATCCCCGCTTCGCCGGTATACCCGACAGCTACAAAGATCACCGAGACGATGAGCAAAGTGGCGATGGTCATGGCGGAAACAGGGCTCTGGGAGCTCCCGATGACGCCCACAATCCATGCAGCCACTGTCACAAATAAAAAGGCAAAGACAATGGCGAGGAGGGCTCCAAGGAAGGTCAGATTAAAAGCCGGCACGAGGAAGAGGAGCAGAAAAATTCCCCCGATTCCCCCAAACACCCAGCTCATCGGTAGGTCTTCGGTGGCGAGTCCTCGCCTCCTGAGACCTTCCATGGCAACCTTGAAGGCTCCCCGGAAGGCAGGCAGGGTTCGCACAAGGCTCGCCAGCCCGCCTCCAAGGACCGCGCCGGCCCCGATGTAACGGACATAATTGGACCAAAGGGAAAAGGCCTCGTCGGCACTCTGGACGGGAACACCGCGCAAATGGGAGATCAGTGGGATCATGACAAACCAGCCGAGGATACCCCCTGCAAAGATAAGGGAAGAGATCCGAATCCCAAGGATGTACCCCACCCCCGTCAGCGCCGGAGAGAGATCGAAAGAGAGAAATGTGGCGAGGGGTCGGATCAGGAGACCGGCTCGCTCGGGCCACAGTTTGAGACCCGCCATGAGAAACTTAAAGAGCCCACCCGCAAGAAGACCCAAGAAAACGGTTTTCGCCTTCCTTCCCCCCTCCTCTCCCGCCTGGAGGACCTCGGCACAGGCTGTTCCCTCCGGGTAGGGCAGACGATCATGTTCCTCTTCGATGAGATGCTTTCGGATGGGAACCATGAGGAGGATACCCAGAAGACCTCCCGTGGCTGCAAGGAGAAAGATCACGAATTTGGAGGGAGGCAGGCCAAGAAAAATGAGAGCGGGGATAACGAAAATGACACCCGCAGAGAGGGATTCCCCGGCTGAGGCTATGGTCTGGACGATGTTATTTTCGAGAATGGTACCCGAGCGCAGGAGGCCACGGAGTATCGCCATGGACATAACGGCGGCCGGGATGGAGGCGGAGACCGTCAATCCGACCTTGAGGCCGAGGTAGGCGTTCGCCGCCCCGAAGACTACGGTAAGTAGGATTCCGAGCACGACGGCCCGGAGGGTAAATTCTGATTTTTCCATTGCCATACTCCAATACCTCTTGCATCGTCTAAAAAACGAGAGCTATTCTACGGGGACCTCCAGTCGGAGGCAAACAGGTTTCCGACGGGGGGAATATGACCTTGGTGCAGGGGCCCACTATTGCCATGGACACCGGTATCCCATTCGAGGCAAGGGGATACTGTGCAGTGGAATCTTTACTTTTTTGATCCTATGGATTATCCAACGGGAGGTGGAAATCCGTTATCAATCTTTGGTAGAGATAAAGGCGATTATCTATCAATGTATATAGGTAGGATATAGGGGGGTTCCATGATCAAAACGAGAGGAATCTATCACATAGGGATTCCGGTTAATGATATGGACCGGGCAGTCAAGTTCTACACCGAGGTGCTAGGGATGACCATTGCAAAGCTGAACCGGGATGACATGGGTGCAAAGCTCAATCGAGCGGACCTTCGCTCCGGAGACGGCATGGTGGTCCTCTTTCAGCGTTCGAACTCCATAGAAAAAGACGCCCTGCAGGAGGATGGTGCCACGCACCATGCCTTTGTCGTAGACCCTGAGGACTTCGAGCTTGCGAGGACAAAGATGAAAGAATGGGGGGTGAAAGTCCACACCACTCCGACGGTGGATCGGCCATCGGGTCGGGGATTTTATTTCTTTGACCCGGATGGAAACCTCCTCCAGCTCTATGCTCCACCGACGTCATCTTGAAGACGCTTGATGGCCGAGAGGAAAACCAAGAAGGCTCGTGCGACCGGAACGGGACGGCGGCGGAGAAAGCCGGCCGGGGCCTCAACCGGCTTGACTGCTGTTGAGCTCCAGGCGGGGTCGCCCCCGGTGGAGGTAACCGATCTCCAACAAACGGTCGAGCAGGACGGTGGAAAGGTTCTTGGTGTCTACCGGGAACCGTACGCCGGACGTTGGGTGGTCATAGCCGCCCTCCCGATTAGTCAGGTAGAGCCCACGCCCTTTCAACGCAATCTCTCAGACACCCACGTCCGCAAGTTGGAGTCGGTGATCGGCAAGCTGGGACGCTTTCTCGACCCGATCATCGTCGTGCGCGCGAAGAAGGACACCGAAGATAACGTCAAATTCTGGACCCCGAACGGGCACCACCGGCTCTCGGCCATGCGCACGCTAGGCTCCAAGAGCATCACGGCCATCGTAGTACCGGAGGCCACCGTAGCTTATCAGATCCTTGCCCTGAACACCGAGAAGGCCCACAACCTGCGTGAGAGAGCGATGGAGGTCATCCGGATGTACGAAGAGCTGGCCTTGATCGCCGATGACGGCGAGGAAAATTATGCGTTGGAATTCGAGGAGCCTGCCCTCATTACGCTCGGTCTCTGCTACCTGGAGCGGCCACGCTTCAGCGGCGGGGCCTACCATCCGGTCTTGAAGCGCGTGGACCAATTTTTAAAGAAACCGCTCAGCGAGGCAGTGAAGATCCGTCGGGAAAAGGCAAAGACCGTCCTCAAACTGGATGACCTGGTGGTTCAAAAGGTCGAGGGGCTAAAGGCCAAAGGTATGACCAGCCCTTATCTCAAGAGCTTTGTAGTGGCCCGAATCAACCCGATACGCTTCAGGCCGAAGACCGCCGCGCCTC
>JAZFYO010000260.1:0-13750 GCA_036443615.1 Binatia bacterium
GGCGCCAGGCCGGCGGTCCCCATGAAGCAACCAGCCGGGATACGCACCTTGGCGAGTTGACTCGAAGTGGCCCAACCATCGCTGATCTTCCAGTGAACCAGATACGGCTCGGGGAAGAGATCCCGCAGAAAACCCAAATTGGGACTGATCCTTGTCCAGCCGGTGAGCTCCGGGATGATATCCAGATATTCTACCTCCAGGAGATCACCCGGCCTCGCCCCCTTAACGTAGACGGGCCCGGTAAGGGGGTGCACGACGCCGCGGTCCATGTTCTCTATATCCTGGAGCGTCGCGCCCGACCAGATTTGGCCATCGGAGGCATCTCTGGTCTGAAGCAAGACCTCTTCCCCTGGCTCCACCTCCACCACGGGAACCACGTCGGGGTGCCAGCGGTTGTGGCCGGTCCGGGGTTGGTCCTTGAGGCGCTTGCCGCGATCTATCTCGATACTCTTCATTACTCTCCCCTGGGATCAGTCTACCCGCGAGTGTTCTGGGTCAAGCCTGGACTCCAACCCTTCTTCATTTGGCCAGCCCGGTCTTGACCTCGATCTGATTGTTGTCCGGGTCCAGAATATACTGAGAGGGACTACGGCCTGTCGCTCCAGTTCGATTCGACAGATCCCCGATCATCCTCACGTTGAGCTTTTTCATACGGGCCAGAATCGAATCAAAATTGTCCTGATTGAATGTCAAGCAGAAATGATCTACGCCTCCCGGTCCCTCAGGGCTGTGTGGGCCGAATTGGGGATTATAAAGCAGAAAAATTAGGCTATCTCCCACTTTGAGTCCCGCCGCCTCAACATCGCCGCTGCCAAGCATGCGGCGATCGACCAGCTCGAAGCCGAACAGCTCGGTGTAAAACTTGATCGACCGGTCGAGATCTGTCACTTTCACTCCCAAATGATCAAGCAAGGGCATGTCTATTACCTCCTTAAAATTATAGATTCAATGTAAACCCCGCCTCTTGAGGCGGGCACAAAGCCGATGGGGTTTCCCCCGTGGAGTCGCGGCCCATTACTCCACAGGGGGGAGAAGCGGCAGCTCTCCCATTTGGTCGAACGCGGGGATTCAAACCCCGTGTTCGATATAACTTGATCGCGTCTCCCACGGACACATTCTGTAGGGTGGCCGGATAATCCTTGGGTGGAAACTAGCAGCAATTAACAGCCTGGACAAGCATCTCTTTTGAACGGATTTTACTCGAAGTTTTTTTCGTTGAGACCTGATGCGGAGGAGGGTTGTTTCTCAGTAGCCGCCCATGGAGGTATTACTCTGAGCGGTAACCCCAAGGAGAATTGGCAGCAACACCCCCAGGCCCAAGGCGAAGAGCCAAAGCGCGGGCGCGGGTGTACCTACCTGGCGGCGACGGCGCGCCTCCCGAGCGGCAAGCCTGGGGTCGAGCAGCAGCCACTCGGCGTGACGACGCTCCAGCATGAGGAAGGTAAAGGCGGTCGCCGCACCGTAAATTAAATGGCCAATGAGCGATGGCAGCAGGGATCCAGCGGCTGTGATGGTCCAGGTTACCGAACCGCCGAGCAAGATGGGCATTAAGGTCATGGGACCGAGGAACCACCAGATTAAGCCGTAGAGCAGTCCCCACGCCAGGCCCGATCCGAAGTTGGGCGCTTCGTTCTGGAACAGCAAGCCATAGGTCATGCCTATGATGGCGCTAATGCACATGTGGACAACAAAGCCCAGAACGGGCGAAGAGCCACCGACTAGGCCCGCCACACTCGACAGAGCCCCCGTAGCCACCATGACCAGGGTGAACAGCAGGCCACCTGCGAGGCTGGCCGTCACACCCCACTGAAGTGAGTACAGGACGCGCGAGCCGGGTCCCTCGGGCTCACGGTTGATGGGATCGGACTCGGTGAAGAATCCGACCCAAAGTCTGTCGATAGCGGCATATACCAGACCAAGGATCAGGCCGTAAACAATGTGGCCTATCAGCGAACCGAACAGGGCGCTGCCTTGCTCATACGACCAGTCCAAGGGATTACCCTGCCAGAAGGGCAAGATGGTTAGTGGTCCCAGGAACCACCACAGCATCCCGTAGGCCATCCCCCATCCGAGATTGGATCCGTAACCGCGCACGTCGCGCTGAAACAACACGCCGAAGCTGGCTCCGATGATGACCGCGAATATAAAATGCAACGTGACGCCCACCATGGGCGAGTCGGAATTGACTAGGCCAGCAACGAGCGGGAAGAAGTCGATCTTCTCCATCCATTTGCCAAAAGCCCAGCCGCCGGAGATGCCTGCCAGTCCGCCGACGACTACCGCGCGCGCGAAACTAAAAGGTTCCTGGCCGGGCTGCGGCTGGAGGCCACCCCAGGTTCCCAGCGTCACCCCCAACGGCATTCCGAAGCAAAGCACGTAGGCTATTAATTCGGGAAAGTGAGCGCGTGCCGTGTCGAGCATCCCCATGGAAGTCATGCCTTCCATGGTCATCGGAAGGATGCCCGCGGGAACTGCCAGCCAGAGGATGAAAGAGTAGGCAAGGCCCCAGATCAGGCCTGCGCCGGGGCTGTGCGCTCGTCGTGAGCACAGCAGCGCGAAGAATAGGCCGTACAGTCCTCCGAGTACGACGCCGGTCTCGAACGAGGTCTGAACGAGCACCATTGACGCGGCCCCACCCAGCGTACCGACGATGACACAGAGAGCGATCGCGATCAGAAGTGAAAAACGCATGAAGCGGCTCCGTTCACGGGTAACTGATGGCGAAACTATTCCGTATGGTTACCATAGGGCTAGTCGAAGTCGATTGTCTGGACGATGTCGCGCGGGAAAAACAGCTCGATCACCCAGTCCATGAGGACACGCACTTTGCGCTCCAGTCCAGGTAGCTTGGACAGGTAAATCGCACGCCACATGAGCCAGGCGAGCAGGCCGGAAAAACGAACCGTCTTGTTTCTGGCGAACGGCACGATGAGTTCGGCGCAGGCGGTGTGATGGCCCACGACGCATAATCCCCCCAGGGAGTCGAAGTGGAAAGGTTTGAGGGGCTTGTTGTTGATGCTGGCATGAATGTTGTGTGCCAGCGTGGCGGCCTCACGCAGGGCAAATTGTGCTGTGGGAGGGCAGGGCTTGCCAGTTTTTGCATCTGTGACGGCGGCACAGTCGCCCACCGCCCACAAGCCGTGATGGCCCGGTACTGCGAGGGTACTGTCTGTCACCACGGCTCCGCGCCGGTCGTGCTCGACTGTCAGCGCCTTGAGCAACGGGTTAGGCGTATTGCCTGCCGTCCACACAAGCGTCTGGGCGCGGATCTCTTCCTCCGGTTTCAAGATGACCACCCCTGGATGGGCATCGGCCAGGCGGGCATTGAGCTTGAAGGTAACGCCCCGCGCGGTCATGCGCTCGAGGGCATAGTCGGCCAGCGATTCGCTCAACTCCGGCAGGATGCGTTCGCGGGCATGGACAAGAATGATGCGCAGCTCCTCGGCGTCCAGGTTGGGATAATCTGCCAACATGCCCCGGGCGAAATCATTCAAGGCCCCGGCCAGCTCCACGCCCGCAAAGCCTCCACCGGCCACAACGAACGTCAGCGTCTCCCGACGTTTGGTCGTGTCTGATTCGTTGTCGGCTCGCTCGAACATGTTGATCACGTGGTTGCGTATGCGGATGGCATCCATCAGGCTCTTGAAATCAAAGGCAATATTCTGGACATTCTCTATCCCCAAGTAGTTAGAGACCGCCCCTAGGGCTAGGACGAGGTGGTCGTACGGTAGTTCCCGGGTGGATTCCGCCGCCGATTTGCTGCCATGCACGCGTTCGTCGATTGCGAGGATGACGCGTTGCTTTTCCTGGTCAATCTGGATTACGCGCCCGCGCACGACCTGTGTGCGGTGCAGACAGGTGCGCAGGGGACTGCTGATGTGTGTCGGCTCGACGCTGCTCCCGGCGACCTCCGCCAGCATGGGCGTGAAGAGCAGTGCGTTGGTATCGCTGACCAGCGTGAAGGCGACCGAGCGGTCTGCGCCAAACAATTGCTCCAGGCTTATCGCAGTGGTCATGCCCCCAAAGCCTCCACCCAGGATCACGATATGCTTCTTTATTACTGCGGGAGGTTGTGGTGGTGAGGGCTCAGGTCCCAGCCGCCAGAGGGCGAGGTCGCTCAGCGCCTGGGCAATCAATCCCAGGGCGGCGCCATACAGTACCCATCCCACCAGTTCAGGGAACAGGGCCCGCATTCCCTCTGCTGTCCACTGCAGGGACCTACCGGACAGCAGGGGAAACACAATCACGCTGAGCGAGCACCAGAGCGGAATGCCCAGGGCGGCCGCCGTCATTGCACTGTCCGCATAGGCGCGCGGGGTAGGGGGGAAGGCCAGTGAATATCCCAGCCCGACGAGAACGCCGAGGGCGATGCCTAAACCGCTGTTGCTTAAGGTTGATGCCAGGGTGATACTACTCGCCAACCCGGCCAGGAGTCCAATGGAGGCTCGGCGTACGAATGCGTCCATGTGGGAACCGTTTATATCTTTAAGTCCTTGATTCGAAGTCCCATGGGGTGAGGTAGTTGAGAACTCTAGCAGTGGCAGATCTCGCCCGTCAAGGTCGTAAAGGTAATATGCCTCACGTGCCACTCCTCGACCCCATCGTGTCGATTCTCCAACCGTCGCGGCCTGTACCAACTATCTCTCTCCTGTTCCTCAGGCCTTCACGCTTCCTCCCTCTCGGAAATTCACGCTCTTCTCTCGGCTTACCTGAAATCCCGTTTTCGGCGACAGAGGGGGTCATTTGCACTGGGTAGTAGGAAATGCTAGGAGCGGTGTCTTTGGTCGAATTTGCCCTGAAATCACGGTATAATCTTAAGATAAGGTGCCCTAAATGGTTAAAATTGTTCCTAAAAGATTAGAAAAAGATGGGCATGTCCGCGTGGACAACTATTATTGGCTGAAAGAGCGTGAGAACCCAGAGGTTATCGATTTCCTTAAGAAAGAGAACGAATATACCAAGGCTGTCATGGCCCATACGGCAGCCCTGGAAAAGACCGTATTTCAGGAAATCAAAGGGAGAATAAAGCAGACGGATTTGTCCGTCCCTTATAAGCTGGATGATTACTTTTATTACACACGCTACGAAGACGGGAAGGAATACCCCATTTATTGCCGCAAAAAGGGCTCATTGGATGGACCTGAGGAAATCATGCTAGATGCCAACACATTGGCGGAAGGACATGAATTCCTCTCGGTGGACACGCGAGCCGTGAGTTTCGGTCAAGATATTCTTGCCTATGCAGTAGATACCAAGGGACGGCGATTTTATACGATATATTTTAAAGACCTCAAAACAGGCGAGCTCCTAAAGAACGTGATCACCAATGTGACCGGGAACATGGACTGGGCCAATGACAACAGAACTCTCTTCTATAGCAGACAGGACCCAACCACTCTTCGTTCCTACCAGATCTATCGACATGTTTTGGGAACAGAACCCTCCGAAGATCAACTCGTCTATGAGGAGACGGACGATACTTTCTCAATATTTGTTTTTAAAACCAAATCCAAGAAGTACATGATGATTGGTTGTTTCCAGACTCTCAGCCGCGAATACCGTTATCTGGTTGCAGACAACCCGAATGGGGACTTCAAGGTTTTTCTATCACGAGAGAAAGAACACGAATACCAGATTGACCATTTTCAGGATAAGTTTTTCATCCGGACCAATGATCAGGCAAAAAACTTCCGTCTTATGTCAACCCCTGTTGGGAACACCGGGAAGGAGAATTGGCAAGAGCTCATTCCTCACCGAAGTGATGTCTTCCTGGAAAATTTCGAGATCTTTAATGACCATCTCGTTCTCGAGGAGCGCAAGGGAGGATTGATATACATTCGTATCATTCCATGGGAAGAGAGTGAGGAGCATATCCTGGAATTTGACGAACCTGCCTACCAAGCCCATATCAGCACCAACCTTCAATTTGATACCCCGATTTTACGCTATGTCTACACCTCCATGACCACTCCGAATTCTGTTTATGACTACAATATGATGACTAGGGAAAAGGTCTTATTAAAGCGGGATGAGGTCTTGGGCGGCTTTGACTCTCTGAATTACATAACCGAACGCTTACATGTCCGTGCTGATGATGGGGCGGAGATCCCTGTCTCGGTCGTCTACCGGAAAGGAGTCAAAAAGGATGGCCAGAACCCGCTGCTTCTATACGGTTACGGCTCTTACGGCATGAGTATGGATGCAAGCTTTAGCTCTCCACGCCTGAGTCTGATCGATCGGGGCTTTATCTATGCCATCGCTCACATCCGGGGGGGAGAAGAGCTCGGCCGTCATTGGTATGAGGACGGAAGGCAGTTGAAAAAGAAAAATACCTTCACCGATTTAATCGCCTGTGGAGATTACCTCATCAGAGAGGAATACACGAACCGGGAGAAGATGTTTGCCATGGGGGGTAGTGCAGGCGGGCTGTTGATGGGGGCTGTGACCAATATGCGACCCGACCTCTTTAAAGGGGTCGTTGCAGAGGTGCCTTTTGTCGACGTGCTTACTACTATGCTGGACGAAAGCATGCCCCTGACCACCGGTGAATACGACGAGTGGGGGGATCCTAATAAAAAGGAGTATTACGACTATATTCTTTCCTATTCGCCTTATGACAATGTAGAGGCAAAGGATTATCCACATCTCCTCGTCACCACGAGCCTCCACGATTCTCAGGTTCAGTATTGGGAGCCTGCAAAGTGGGTGGCGAAATTGCGCGCGATAAAAACCGACAAAAATCGACTCTTGCTGAAAACCAACATGGACGCCGGACACGGTGGGGCTTCAGGACGCTTTAAGCGTTACGGGGAAATCGCCTCTCATTATACCTTTATTTTAGATCTAGCGGGCATCAAGGAATAGGAAAAGAATAGACTATCACATCAATCCGCCGTGCCTCCGCTTGTGGTATTTTATATTTTGCGTTGAGCACTAGTTCTTAGGCGATGATGGGCTGCGATAGCGGCATGTGACTCGGTTTCTTTGGCACCCGGGTTCTCGGCTTTCCGTCAGCACCCGCATTTCCGGCCCCCAATAAGAGTAATTTTCCGCTCCCGGTATTGCACAATTGATAGGGCTTGCCTGATTCGAGCAAGACCGTGTCGAACTGTTTTAGTACATGCTCACTCTCCGGGGACCGAACCGTGCATTCCCCTTCTAAAACCATAAAGATATGATCGTCGTTTTCATGATAATGCATGTCATCCTGGATATTCGGTTCGCAATTGATGACCCAAAAGTAAGAGAGCTTGGTTTTCCATAAAACCAGGTGACGGATTTCCGGATGAGCCCCGACTTCCTGAAACGGGTTTTTTACTTTTGCCATGACCTTTGTCTCCTTATGAGCCTTTATTTTTTGCTCGCTTCCTTGATTATCGTTCCATGGGTACCATCACAGTAGGGCCGGTTTTTCGATTGCCAACAACGGCATACGGCAATGGTTTTCGGAGAGTTAAACTCAAGAATACTCGGTGTTATGTTAGTGACTGCGTGTGAGCCGTCACAAAAAGGAGGATTTCTTGTGCGCGTACACATGCAGTACGCCTTGGTTTTTGACACCTGTTTTACAATATAGGGTTGGATAAGATCTTCGTAGGCTATGGCCAAGGTTACTCTCCCTTTGACTGACGGGTTGTTAGGCGCAAACGTAATCTATCTTTAGCTGAGAAGTCAACTGTGTGTAGTCTCATTTGCGAAAAGTGAGATGAAATGCTCTTCTCAACTTGTTGGTATATTTTCTGAGATCCAATTTCCTCGAGGAAGAAAGCCTTCCGGCCTGAGGAACGTGAACGGGGATTTGGGGATCTTTGGGCTAACTGTCCGTGATGACCTTATCGGGTCCGGTAACCATGCATATCGGCATATGACTGGTATTTCGGGAATATCCGACCCTGCCGGTCTTATCAACGATGATCAAGCCTCCTTTACCATCAGTCTTTCCTTCTAATAGAGTCACAGCCTTCTCGGCTGCTTCCATGGGATGGGAACCGCCGGATAGGAATTCAAGCGCCGATTTGGCCATCACCACCCGGATGATAGCCTCACCGTTGCCAGTGCAGGATATACCTCCCGAGGAGTCCGCGTAGGTTCCACAACCCAGCAATGGAGAATCACCGATTCTGCCGGGGAGCTTGTCAAACATTCCCCCCGTTGAGGTTCCCACGGCCAGCCTTCCCGCCTGATCCAAGGCCACGCAGCCGACCGTACCGTGCTGTTTCTCCCAACGACGGCGTGCGTCTTCAACGATTAATAGCTCCGGGGGGTATTCGGGAATACCCGACTGACGTGCAAAGAGATGTGCCCCCTCACCAACCAACAGAACATGGCGCCCGTCCTCAAGGACCTTGCGGGCCAAATGAATCGGGTTCTTAATTTTACTTACGGCGGCCACTGCCCCTGCCGACAACATCTCGCCATCCATGATCGCGGCGTCCATTTCCACCTGCCCATGGACATTCAAGGTGGATCCCGTTCCGGCGTTAAAGAGCGGATTATCCTCGAGGGCCATCACCGCTATCGCAACCGCATCGAGCGCACTTTTGCCTTCCTGGAGGAGTTTCCAGCCCGTCAGGGCGGCCTGCTCGCACCCTTTGAGGCGGCCGGGGAGCCTTTCTTCTGTAAGGGGACCTGCGCCTCCGTGAACAATGATTGCTGCTTGATGATTGTTCATAGTCAGCAAGTCACATCAAATACAAAATATCAAATCCAATACTCTATCCTCAGTGCATCGCAGGGGGCGCCGTTTTTTTCCACGCGTCGAGTTCTTCCAACCTGGCGTACCATCGTTGAATTTCGCCATAGGGTTCTATGGGAAACTTTGCTGCCTCTGTGTAAGTAAGCGGTGCACCGACGGAGAAATCGGCGAGCGTGACGTTATCCCCCACAATCCATTTGCGCCCTTTCATGTGTTGGTTCAGCACGCCGGCAAAGAGACGGAAATTCTCCTCCCCCTTGGCGATCTCTGCCGGGTTAGGGTCCCCCTGTCCTGTTATCCTTTTCACCATGCGCTCGTAGGTGAGGGTGTCGCATGCGGGTCCCCAGTGGGCAAGCTGCCAGCACTGCCAACGGCTTATGTCGGCCTGGGCCTTCGGAGCCGACGGCCAGAGCTTTTTCCCCGGTTTTCGTGATGTCAGATACTGCATAATGGCATTGGACTCCCACAGCGAGAAATCACCATCTTGGAGTGTCGGTGTCTTGTGGTTGGGGTTGAGCTGAATAAACTCGGCTTTCATCTGTTCACCTGTGAGCAAATTTACCATCTCCAGCTCGGTGGCGAGTTCGAGATAGTGTATCACCGCAAGAACCTTACGCGTGTTGGGTGAGTGCGGAAAATGATAAAGCTTCATTGGTCCCTCCTTGATCATGTGATCACTACTTTTGATTCAATGTAAACCCCGCCTCTAGAGGCGGGCACAAAGCCGATGGGGTTTCCCCCGTGGAGTCGCGGTCCATTACCCCACAGGGGGGAGAAGCGGCAGCTCTCCCCTTTGGTCGAACACGGGGATTCAAACCCCGTGTTCGATATAACTTGATTAACAACCGCGGGGCACTTTAGCTCAGCTGTCTTGCCAACTCAAGACCAATAGGTGGTCCGGTCGATCGGTATGTGCTGCAGGATCTCGCCGGGTATGTAGTCCTCCAACTTGATTCGCTCCATGGCATCGTCGGGACATTTGGAGACCGGTGAAAAAGGGCGGTCCAGGGGCCGGGTCGCGTCAATGATCATGGCTGATGTTTTTCGTTCATCCACGAGTGAGGGGTCGACCAGCGGTCCGCGCATAATCTCGGGGATGATAGAGATCTGCCTGTGGGGTTGCACCCGCGTCGCCAGGGCCCAGAGAATCTCCGTAGGATTGTAGACATCGATGTCGTCATCGAAGATAAAGACGTTTTTGCATTGATCCGAGATCAAGGCCGCTGCTGCTGCCCGACCCGGGTCGCCCTCAACCGACTTTTTCATCGAGATAAAAACATTCATCAGGGCATGCCGGCCGTTCTTGCATACCGCGGTTACGCCGGGAACTGCCTCTCGGCAGCGGCGCAGAAAAGCCCCTTCCCGCGCCAGGTCCATCCAGGGCTTGTCACCCTCCGGGGTAATCACCGACTGATGCATTGCATTTCTGCGATGGGTGATTGCCCTTACTTCAAAGAGGGGAGATTGCTGGAATCCCTGAGAGGCCTCGTAACCGCTGACTTCTCCAAAAGGCCCCTCGACTATCCGTTTCCCGGGAAGGAGGGCTCCCTCGATCACGATCTCCGCATCGGCCGGGACCAATAATCTTTCCCCAAAAGTCTCCGACGGCGTAAGACGCAGGGATTCCTGGAGATAGCCCCCAATGATCTCATACTCGCTGACATCGAGCGGGCCTTTGTAGCAGGCACCCAGTTGGTAGGCGGGGTGATGGCCGGTAACCGCTGCAATCGGGCATTCCTCGCCTTTATCCTCATAATCTCTAAAGATCTTCCACATGTGCTGCAAGGACAGAAGGAAACCAGTGCGGTTACGGCTCTTGATCTCCATCCGATGGAAGGAGACGTTGTAAATACCGGTTTCACGATCCCTCCCGACGCTGGACATATCGATGTAAGGTCCGCCGTCCATTGCGTGATGACGCATGATGGGAAGCTTGAAGAGATCAACCTCTGCCCCCGTTTGAATCACCTCTTTGATCGGGGCTTTACTCCCGTCCACGATGGTGGGCTCAATTCTCTGTTCTTCCCGCCTCAAGCATTCGAGGGCCAATTCCACACGATCCGTTTGCCTGGATACTCCCAGGGCGACCTGGATCTTTCTCATGGAGGCCTCGCAGTTCATTACTAACTTAATGTCGCTTACCTGGCCGTGGAGATTGAGTGGATGGTCAAAAACCAAGATGGGAAATTTTCTGAGTTCCTTTAGATGATGGATAAGAGCCGTGACTTCATGCCTGGAAGGGTTGAGCCTCTCCGTGACATGGACCACCTCCTCGGGGGCCTCCCGCCGCATATCATCGAGAAAGGTTCTAAGGCTCTTGGGCATCCCAGGCTCAGTAGAGTATGCTGCCGCCGTCAACGACTAGGGTCTGGCCCGTTACGAAGTCGCTGTCGGAGGAGGCCAGATAGACCAGTGTCCCGGTAAGATCGTCCGGTGTCTGCAGTCTCTTGAAGGATCTGGCCTTGAGCTGGAATTCTGTGAACTCCTTGGGGACAGTCTGTCCCTCGTGATCTACCAGCCCGGGGGCGATCGCGTTGACGCAGATCCCGAACTTTCCCACCTCCCTGGCCATGGCCCTGGTCATGCCTATCAGGGCCGCCTTGGAGGTCACGTAGTGCAGGAACAAGGGGGTTCCCGCCAGCGCGGTGGTCGAGGAGATATTGATGATCTTGCCGCTCTTCTGCTTACTCATCTGGGGAAAGACCGATTTGGCACAGAGGAAGGGCCCCTTGATGTTGACCGAACTCACTTGATCCCATTCTTCGGCAGAGAGGTCGTAGAAGGGGCGGCGATTGATGCTGAGAAATATCGCCGCATTATTTACGAGGATGTCAATGCGGCCGAACCTCTTGACGGTTTCCTCCGCCATTCGAACCGTATCATCTTCCTTCGAGACGTCGACTTTCAGGGCGATGGCCTGGCCTTTCGCCTTCTCGATTTCTTTGACGACCTTGTTGCCGTCCAGGACATCGGCGACAACCACACGGGCTCCCTCTGCGGCCAGGTGCCTGGAGTAGAAGGCGCCGATATTGCGGGACCCGCCCGTGACGATTGCCACCCTGCCTTCGAGTCTCATCTGTGGTTTCTCATCTGAGCCTAGTCAGGTGCTCTTTGAAATCGAGAGGTTTCCACCAGAGGTCGATTCCCAGGTCCTCGGCGATCGTCTTGGAGGCATTATAACCGGGTGCTCCGGTGATGTTGCCGCCAGGATGACAGGAGGACCCACAGAGATATAGACCTTCTATAGGAGTTCTGTGGTTTGACCAGCCGGGAAACGGCCGGTTTTCCAGGGCCTGGTCGCCGCTGTATTCGCCGATCATCCAGTCTCCGTTGACCATATTCTTGTCATGGCGTTCGCAGTCGAGAGGCGTCATCGAATCCCTCGAGAGGATGTTCTGCTCGGTCAGATTCGGCGCGTACCTGCACCATACGGCGAGTTGTTTCTCGAACCACTCGTCTCTGGCCTTGTCCCAGTTCAATGGATTGCCCCACAGGTTGTAAGGTGCCAGTTGCCACATGAAGGCCGTTGCCTTGCCCGGAGGCGCCTGAGTTGGGTCGTGAAAAGAGGGGGTGGCCCCGTTCATAAAGGGCTTTCGCGGAAGGCTGCCTCTACGGCAGTCTTCGAACAGATTCTGAAGGTCTTTGTAGGTTTCCAGACCGACGATGTGCATGAAGGAGCCGATGACCTCCGGGTGCTTTTCTTCGGTGATGTATTGAGGCCTCTCGTTGAGGGCTAGATTTGTCTCAAAGATGGGTGTTGTTTTCGAGAAACGGAAGTTTGCTGCCATCTTGGCGAACTCTGGGGCCAGATTCTCACGGCCGACGAGCCTGATGAAGGTCTCTACCGGGTTTACGTTTGATGCGACAAAATTTCGAGTCCTGACAACACTCCCGTCTTCCAGCACGACGCCGGTTGTTCTGCCATTTTCAACCAGGATCCGTTCCACTCCCACTGCCTCGACGTAATCGACGCCGTTGTGTGACAGCATGTGAGCCAGATTGTCTCCCAGCGCGTGCGAGGTGCCGCGGCAGAGCTGGGGGTTCACTCCCCAGGCGATCATGGCAGGAATCAAGTAGCCCGTCTCCGGCGCATCGAGCTCATATCCCCGCATCACGCCTAAGAATCCGATGAATGCCTGAACTCGAGGGTGCTCAAAGTGCTCGAGGATGAACTGCTCGGGTGTCGTGGCAAAATATTTCAGGTATTCCCGTCCCTCGGGGAGCTTCTCCAGCAGCGGCCGTTTCTCGGCCATCGGCAGCGGTATTGAATAAGTCTCGGGGAAGACGATGTTCTTGACTACGGGTTGCCAGCGCGTCCAGATCTCTTTGAACGTGGTGGCGTCTTTCTTCGAGAACTGGCGGATTGTATCTACGGTGCGCTCTATATCGGCAAACCAGCCGAGGTAGGTTTTATTCAGGAAATGATGAACCACACCCGGGTCCGGCTTGTAGTAGTGGATACCCATGGTTTCCATTTCGAGATCTTTGAACCATGGGAGCATGACCACTCCACGGTGGAACACGGAGTGAATGTTGTGCCAGAAACCGGGGTAGTTTCGGTCCTCATGGGAGTCCAGTCCGCCACCGACTTCCATATTCTTTTCAACGACGAGTATTTTCTGTCCGGACTTGCCGAGATAACCGGCACAGATCATCCCGTTGTGGCCGGCGCCGATGACTACACCGTCGTAGTCGAGGATTTTTCCCATGAGATTTCTCCTTACCGGGACTTCGGTCTTGGCCGTTTGATTTCCAGCTTCAGGTCTTTCTTGATTACGTGCCAGGCATTTCGACCCGAGCCCGCGATCACGGCATCGGCAGGATGCGTCGCGACACCCACCTGATAGAGACCCTCAATGGGCGTCCGATATTGCGCGAGCTCGGGGATCGGCCGGTTTTCCCCCATCTGGGACGGAATCTTGCGCGCGACCCAGACCGAACCCTGGCGCATATTTTGCCAACGCCCCGCAAGGTGGAATGGATCAAGTGCGACCTTCATCAGGATGTTCTCTTCGGTTAGGTTGGTCGCGTATTTACGCCACTCTTTAAGAACCT
>JAZFYO010000261.1:0-30778 GCA_036443615.1 Binatia bacterium
TGGTGAGAAACGTATGGGCGCATAAGTAGCCGAGGTGGGCTGCCCCTCAACGGGAGCCACTGGGCCTCTGCCTGTCTGCGTTTGATTACCTACCCCAATCTTCTCTCTCTTTGAGAGCATTTAGATCGGATGTCTCCCTGTTTCAGGGCAGCCCCCTCGCCTATAAATACTCCTCCGAGGGGAGCGAGACGGAAGGCCGCGGGCACCTGAGAGTAGAGGTTCCGTCAGGCCCAGACCTGAGGAGTAAGTACCCTGGGGCATGATAGGGTGGGGCCTTCAAGGTACAGTCCCATTGCCCGCGGGCGAAAGGCTCGTTCCCCGAGGAGGGGCAAGGCCGACGGGGCAGGCCCCCTCGGCACCAAGCGGCGAGTGTAGATATCCGAGAGGGAAGAAGACTGAAGGCCTGAGGAACAGGAGAGAGATGGTTGGTACAGGCCGCGACGGTTGGAGAACCGACACGAAGGGGTTGGGAGGTGGCCCTCAAGGCAGTAACCTATTTCTTCAGGCCGGAGGGCTTACTTTCTCGAGGAGTCTGGATTCAGAGGAGGCCGAGAGGGAGGAAGGCCGGAATACTTGCACTCTCGAGGAAATTAGATCTCAGAAAAGATGACAACAAGCTTTTGAAGGAAGTTTCACAATATTTTGACTGATAGCCGAATTCAGGTTGACATCATAGATTGCTGTCGGATAGTTTCTCTTTCCAAAAAGGGAGATGCCGGGCCATTTGTTTGGCCTTGCTAGCTATTTTTGGAAGGGAGATAAAATGGCGAATTTTATTGTTAGAGAGCGCGAAGGAGATATCACCACACTCACTATTAACCGACCCGAGATTGGCAACCGGGTCAGCAATCCGATGGCAGGTCAGCTAGCCGACATGATCGACGATGCCGCAAAAGATTCCCGTCTGATCCTATTCAGGGGTGCAGGTGATGATTTTTGCCAGGGGAGAGAGGTTATGGGTGAGCGTGGTCCTCTCCCCGAGGCCTATGTGATGCGTGGAAATACCGAGATCATCTTTAATCTATACGGCGCCTTTCGCCGCTCGAGGGTGCCGGTGATCGGGGTCGTTCAGGGCAAGGCCATAGGGTTTGGGTGCGCGCTGGCAGCCCTGTGCGATATTACCATTGCGAGCGAAAAGGCCCGATTTCAGCTGCCGGAAATGGGTCACAATATCATGCCGACCATGGCCATGTCGGCCCTCGTCGATCGGGTGCCTCTAAAGGCGCTCATGTATCTCGTCTATTCGACAGATGAAATTGATGCAGAGAAGGCATTGACCTTCGGGCTGGTCAGCAATGTCGTTCCCGCAGCTAAGCTTGACCCAGCCGTCAGAGACCTTGTTGCGGCGCTAACAAAGTCTCCGATGCCTGCTGTCATGGCGGTCAAGGAGTACGCCAGATCCGCCCTAAACATGGATACCCAGGCCGCGAACGATTTTGCCAAAAATCTGCACTCGACGATCAACAGTTCTTCAGCCATGCGTCCCTAAGCGGCCTTCCGTTACCGAGGTCAGCTGAAGACAGCGGGGAGGTACTGCGTCCAACACGATGGAGCCGGTCCTGACGACTCTCGCCCGCGCGCTTTTTACCCCGTACCACAGAACGCCCCGTACGTAAGTGCGGGGATTCACCCCGTGAAATAATCTCCTCTGTCGAGACTTTAAAGACTGCTCTAGCCCCTATTTCACGGGGTAAATGTTCTGAGCTCCCCGAAGGGCAAGCCCGAAAGCCACGGACGTAAGTCCGTGGTACGGGGTTTACCTCCTCGGAAACATCAAGAAAATCCAAAGTGCAAAAATGAGTGGTAGGGTTCCGAGCCACATGAAGGACCACAAAAACCCCATCTTCTCCAGGCTTGCCGTGATAGCCAGTGGGCCTAGAAACATCCCAACATCACCGACGGCGCGATATAGGCCAATGGCTTGGCCGCGCATCCGAGACCGAACCATCGACATGATTCCGACCTGGCTCGATACGTTGATTAGACCTAAACCCAAATAGATCACCGTGCACACAACCAGTAGCGGCCAGAAGCCACGGCTCCACGGAAACAGAAAGAACCCCACGCTTGATATCAAAAATCCCGTTACAAGACAGACCGCTGGCCCGAAGCGATCCGACCCGTGCCCGCCAAGGTAACGCCCGCTCATGTTTCCCCCTTGGCTGAGGCTCCTCAAGAGACCATAGGCGGATAGTGACAGTCCGATGGAGTCGGTGGCATAGAAGGCCAGCGCGAGCGAAATGGCTTGCTGATAAAAAAATATGAACAGGCTACATGCGCATAGCAATGGTGTACCCGGAATGGAAAAAATATCACGGACAATACCCCAATAAAGAGGCTCATTCCCCTTGCTATTTTTCCGGCGATCCGTTCTTTGATCGCGGAGCGGATATAGCAGGAAAAAAGGTATCCATATGAGGGCCGCACAGCTAAAGAAGAGGATTCGGTATCCAGCATGATCTGAGATCACCCCTCCCAGGAGTATTCCAGCGGCTGGTCCGATTGCAATGAAAACACTAAGGATTCCAATGGCCCTTCCTCTTCCCCCTTTTCTGCTCATCTCAAAGACGATTTGGCGCAGGGTGACATGAAAGGCCGCCATTCCCACCCCGATAAATAGGTAGGCCCCGTTCACTGCAAACGCAGATGGGAAAAGCCCGCAAGTGAGGACTCCGAGCGCCGTCACAGCGATCCCTGAACAGAGCACGATACCCGGTCGAATCAGCCCCATGATATATATGGAGGTGGCGTCGAAGCTGAAACGGCCCATTGCTCTGATTACTAATGGCACGCCCGCACCGACGTATGAGAGTCCTAGACTCTTTAGATACAAAGGGACAAATGAGTTTGAAGCTGCTACTGCGACCGCCGTTAGCGTCGCGGAAAGATAATAGCGCCTCGGGGTCGGTTCTCTGACTTCGTCTTTCTCAGACAATAAAACTGTCCTCCTAAATGGTCACACGGACTTCACTGTCCTGAAACGAGTCCACTCGACAATTCTCCCGATCGGAGGATGGAAAGCCTAAAATGAGGGACCAGTCCACAATCAGAAAGGGCTGAGGGGTTTCGGCAGAATCCTTCTGGTGTTTAGGGAAAATGCTAATGCATCCTTGTATTGGATTCAACGACCGCACAGCGAATCTTGGACGGCGACGATGAATCTGATCCGGCAAGCAGGGTGTATGCATTTCCGAGAGGGAGGAAGACTGAAGACCTGAGGAACAGGAGCGAGGAGGTTGGTACAGGCCCCGACAGTTGGAGAACCGATACGATGGGGTTGGGAGGTGGCCCTCAAGGCAGCAACCTATTTCCTCAGGCCGGAAGGCTTTCTCCCTCGAGACTGCTTTGAGGAAGGCGCAGCATTCAGTTGAGGATTGTTTGACAGACCTGGCTATGGGAGACTGGTGATTAGACTATGCTAGATGCATTGCGAATGCGGCGCCGGGTCGATGACCGATTTGTCCTGGATCCTTTCGAGCCCGCCCATCTGTCGCTGTACCGATCTGGCCAGATGGACGAGAGGGTAGAGGCCGGACTGTACGAGCTGAAGGACTGCTGCGCCTGTCCGAGAAACTGCCACGTAAACCGTCTCGTAAATGAACCGCGTGTTTGCCATACGGGTCGGTACGCACGGGTTGCGAGCGCCTTTCCGCATTTCGGCGAGGAGGACTGCCTCCGCGGGTGGAACGGCTCGGGCACCATCTTCTTCAGTCTATGCAACCTCCGGTGCGTTTTCTGTTAGAATTGGGACATCAGCCAGCAGGCCGTCGGTCCCGAGCAGACGGCTGATGAAATTGCCAAGACCATGCTCGCCTTGCAGAAACGTGGCTGCCACAACATCAACTTTGTCACACCGGAGCATGTCGTCCCGCAGGTCATTGAAGCCATTGACGCGGCGATTCCTCGAGGGCTGAGTCTACCTATCGTGTACAATACCAGCGCCTACGACTCGGTAGAATCGCTGAGACTGCTCGACGGCATCGTGGACATTTACATGCCCGACTTCAAGTTCTGGGATCGGGAGAGCGCACGCAGACTCGTCAAGGCCAAGGACTATCCCGAACGCGCACGGGAGGCGATCCGGGAGATGCACCGTCAGGTGGGTCCATTGCGTTTTGGTCCAGACGGACTTGCGCGCCGAGGCGTCCTCGTGCGCCATCTGGTGATGCCAGGCCACTTGGCCGAAGTGGTGGCGATCTGCAAGTGGCTGGCGGAAGATCTCTCGCCCGATACCTACGTCAACATCATGGGTCAGTATCGCCCCGAGTACCAGGTCGGCGAAGTCGGCAGGAATGGTTCGGAAAAGTATCCTGAAATCAAACGCAAGCCCGCGTATGAAGAGCTAAACAAAGCCTTCAATGCGGCTCGTAAAGCCGGCCTGTGGCGGTTCGATGAGAGGTGGGGGAATAGTTAGCGATCACAGATCAGGGCGGAGCTGAAAGCCGAGGGTTTTATTAATAGGTTCTGTGTGACTAGACCTCGAAAGAAATCTCCTATCACTCCAAGGCAAGGCGTCTGGATCTTCGGTTACGGCTCGCTGATGTGGGACCCGGGTTTTCCGTGCCTCGAGGCCCATCCGGCCCTGCTCAGAGGCTATCACCGGGTGTTTTGCATCTATTCGATTCGATTCCGCGGGACATCTGAACGCCCTGGTCTGGTGCTTGGCCTGGACCGCGGCGGGTCCTGCCGAGGCAGGGTGTTCCGGGTTGCTGCGGCCAGGGCGGAAGAGGTGTTTGCGTATCTATACGAACGCGAGTTGGTTCATTACAGCTACGCACGTAAATTCCTGCCAGTACGCTTAGCGGACCGGACCGTCCAGGCTTACACCTACGTGGCCGATCGTGAACACCATCGCTACACAGGAAAGCTGACCCTCGAACAAAGCATCAAGCTGATCCTGCGGGGCCATGGGCGAAGTGGTTCCAACGTGGACTATCTGAGAAACACCATCCGCCACCTTGACGAGCTCGGCATCTCCGACGGACCGCTGCATCAGCTTTTGGAAGTGGTGGAGCGGAAATCAAGAGTTTCGTCTCTGCATGCCGGTGTGTGGCATAGACGCGCCCCGGGGTGTCGGTAATGCACACGGGATCAACCCCTTCCGACCGAATCTCATCGGCAATCTGAAGTAGTATCTCTAAGGTAAAGATAACGCACATCTCCATCTGAGGCCACGGCAAGTTGACATCCAGGTACTTGATCGGATAGTTTCGGCGAAATAAATCAGCGAGCTATCGCTCAAGGACTGAAAGCTGAGTGCTGATGGCTAGCTCTTTAATCCCATAGCAGGAGGTAGAAATATGGCCTGGATCAAGACCATCGACGAATCTGAAGCGACAGGCGAGGTAAAGGAACATTACGAGATGTACCGCAAAACGCGGGAGTATATTCCGAACATCGTTAAGATTTACAGTATCAAGCCTAAGCTCATGCTTGCCTACCGCAACTTTTCCCGCACGGTCACCTTCGGAGGTAGCAGCCTGGGACGCAAGCGGGAGGAGATGCTTGCCGTCATGATCTCGTCTCTCCTCAAATGCAGGTACTGAACGGTCGCTCACGGAGAGTTTCTCTGTGAGGTAAGTGAAGGCGACGCGAAGGGCTTGGCCGTCGCATTAAAGGAGAATTTTCGGGAAGTGGATTTAAGCCCCCAGGATATGGCCATGCTGGAATATGCCGAGAAAATCACCCTTGACCCTAGCAGCATCACCGAGAAGGACGTAGAAAACCTGCGTTCACACGGGTTCACCGATCAAGAGATCCTGGAGATTGCGACGGTTTCGAGCTACCGCAATTACATCGCCCGGGTAGCCAATGCTCTGGGGGTGGATTTGGGGGGATACCAATTCACCGACGACGCTGAGACCTTCAACGCCCTGGCGTCTGGGCTGAAGTGACTTTATCTCAAGCTCCGGAGTTCTCACATTTTCCACTTATAGGAGACGGGACGGTATTGCCCCTGAGTAAAATTCTCTTGACCCGGGAGCGTTTAGTTTGCCGTGGTTGGTATGCTGATAGGTTTGGCGGATCTGGTGGGATACGAGAGCAAACTCAGTCGGACCTCGGAAAGTTAAGGGGGAGCTAATGGATGCGCATGCGGACCTGCGAAATTTTATGGATCAGTTGGCGGAGCTAGGGGAGCTCCAAGTTATTGAAGGGGCAGATTGGAACCTGGAGATCGGTGCAATCACGGAGATTAAAGGAGAGAAAGAAGGACCAGCACTGCTCTTTGACAAAATCAAAGGATATCCTCCCGGGTTTCGAGTACTGTCGAACGTTTTTTGCACCCACAAAAGGTCTGCCCTGGCGCTTGGTCTTCCGTTGGAGCTTCGCGGCGTGGATCTTCTAAATGCGTGGCGAAAGAGGCTTCAAGGCTTCTCTCCGCTACCCGTGGAAGCTGTAGAAGGCGGTCCTCTCTTTGAAAACACGATGGAGCAAGATCAGGTCGATCTGACGGCATTCCCTGCTCCAATCTGGCACGAGCTTGACGGTGGGCGATACCTCGGTACCGGGTGTGGAGTGATTACCCGGGATCCAGAAACAGACAGAGTAAACATCGGTACCTATCGGTGTATGATCCAGGGAAAAAACAAGATCAGCATCAAGATGAACAAAGGAAAACACGGGCGATTGGACATGGAAAAGTACCATGCATCCGGCAAACCTTGTCCCCTCGCCGTCACCATTGGACAGGCCGCGAGCATCTTCTTGGCCTCTCAGCTCCCCCTTCGTCCCGGCGTAGGAGAATACGAATTTGCGGGATGGCTACAAGAGTCACCCATCAGAGTAGTGCCAGGACCTTTAACGGGAATTCCCCTTCCTGTAACGGCGGAGATTGTCCTGGAGGGAGAAGTGCCTCCCTACAAAGAAGAGGATTTACCCAAGGAGGGGCCATTCGGGGAGTGGCACGGCTATTTTGCGCCGGCCAACGTGGGGGAAGT
Organism: Binatia bacterium; assembly: GCA_036443615.1. GTDB lineage: Bacteria > Desulfobacterota > Binatia > UBA9968 > CAXXLF01 > JACZXR01. The sequence goes on from JAZFYO010000261.1 coordinate 6,939, forward strand.
TCCGTTGATGGTGGTCAAAAGAATCTACTATCGAAACGACCCTATCATCCTCGGTGTTCCCCCGCTGAAGCCCCCGAACCATTACGTGGCAATTCCCTTGGGGGCAGCAAATCTGTGGGATCAGCTGGAGAAGGCCGGAGTTCCCGACGTCAAGGGCGTGTGGGGCTTCATCTACGGGGCCCAACCCGGTCCGTTCACTGTGATCGCCATCAAACAACGCTACACAGGCCACTCTAAGCAAGCAGCTCTTGTTGCCTGCGGTGCAAGGGCCGGCGCCTATGGAGGAAAGTTTCTAGTGGTGGTGGACGATGATGTCGATATCACCAGCCTGCAGGACGTCATCTGGGCGATGGCGACACGCTGTGCCGTTCGTGAAGGGGTGGACTTGGTGAAGAATGTGTGGACATCCCCAGCCGAACCGGCTATTCACCCCGGATCCCGGTCAACCAAAGGATACACCATGGACCGGGTTCTCATCGATGCCTGCCGACCCTACCAGTGGATCGAAAAATTTCCTCAGATAAATGTTTTTTCAAAGGATTACCGGCAGATGATCGAGAAGAAATGGAATGTCTAGTCAGAAATTAGTTGTTAGTTTCGAATAACAGACACCTGAATTCCGACATATCTTGCCCCGATAAGAATCGACGTCTAGCAGCGCAATAGTTCTAACTTTTGGGTTTCTCTTGGATATTCGTTCCGCGGTGCAGCCTCATAGGCGCCAGGACCAACGCGGCCAGGAACAGAGAGGCGCTCGACAGGAGAAAGGCGGAGCCGATACCATATGAGCCAATAAGGAAGCCTGCTAGAATAGGAGTTGGCAGAGCTAATACCTGGGTCACCGATGAGGCCAGGCCAAAGGAGGAAGCCTGAATCCCCGTGCCTGCGAGGTCCATGACGGCTGCGGTGGTGATGTTGCCCAGCGTAAAAAAGAAGATGCCGATAGCAGCGGTGACAAGCCCAAGCTGAATCCCGGGTGCTGCAATCCATAACAGCAGGTAGAGCAACCCCAGCGTTATGAATGATGGCAAGAGCACTGCCGTGCGTCCGAACCGGTCAGACAGGATAGCCATAATTGGCTGTGTAACGATTCCTATTCCATAGAGCATCGTGAGGTAAAAGCCGACCCAGAGAGGCGAGTACCCTAAGTGTTCCTGCAGGTAGACGGGCAGGAAGGTCAAGATTACCAGTCGGCCCATGCGCATGAGCCCCCTTATCACAGCAATTCCTATGAACGCCGGATTCCTGACAAGTTCTCCTATTTCTCGGATTTGCGTGGAGCCCTTGGGCCGGGAACTGACGCCTGCACCGACGCCTACCAGACCACGCCAGACCAAAAAGGCTGCCACCAGGGCAGGGACGATTTGAAACTTCAACACGGCACGCCAGTTAAAAATCACCAGCAGGGCCCCCACTCCCAGGGGTGTGAATGTATTACTAACATTGGCGCCCATACCATGAACCGCAATGGCAGTGGCACGATGCTCCGGGAATCGGGTAGACAAAGAAGCCAGAGCAGCCGGGTGCCATAGCGCTGTGGCAAGCCCGACAAGTCCTGCTGCGGCTAACGACCAAATGAAAGCGGACGATATCCCGAACAGCACGTACGCCATGCCCATAAGCACCGGAGACGCCGCAAGGAAAAGGGGTCGGTAGTGCACCAACGAATCTGCCAACAATCCTGAAGGCAGGTTCAGGGTACCTTGGGTCGCCACCCTGGCCGTCATCAGTGTCCCTAACTGCACGTCACTCAACCCCAGCCCTGTTTTTAGGGACGGTAGGAGCACCGAAAATATTTCCATGTACCAGTGGATGACCGAGTGGCCGCCGGTCACCACGCCCAGGAGCCAAAGGCGCTCGCGCCCGAGCCCTCGAATCGCCTTGAGAAGATTTCGCAGTCCAGACATGAGCGAGACTCAGAGCATATTAAGATATCCCGCGGCTTGCCGCGGGCACATTACCGATGGGGTTTCCCCCGTGGAATCGCGGTCCATTACTCCACAGGGGGGAGAAGCGGTAGCTCTTCCCTTGGGTCAACCCCGGGGTTCAAATCCCGTGGTTGATATAACTTGATATACAGGTTCGGGGACTACGGTTTCAACCTAGTACCCCGTCCGAAAAGTCCCCATAATTTTAATCTCTGCACCCTCTTTACACCCACCATCTGAGCGAATATTAGATAGTAGGCTGAACAGCTAGTAAGGAGGATCAAACTGTGCGGTTGATTCTCGTATTCACAATTTTCGTCATCTTTATCTCGCCCGGCTTGGGAGGAATCAGGTCTGATGCCGGCGAGATCGAGCATCGCCTGTTCGATGCCAATCTCTGCATGGAGAAAACCAAGACGTTTCAGTCGGGAGACGGCGTGGATTTCTACTGGGGCTGCGGCGACCAAAAATACATCACCATGGAGTGTGTGGTCGACAGAACAGGTTTCCGAGAACTTGGGCCCCAGTTTTCACCGCCCGGCTGGCATTGTAATTGGCCGCTCCCCGTGTTGAAGCTCGATGGGGTCAATCGGATAGCTGACGTGGCGGTCGGTAGTGTAGGTGGGGAGATAGCATGGGCAGGTTGTTTTGTACACAGTTATGGAGACTTTAGCTCCCGCGAAAAGCCGTACCACCAAACGGCATGCTATCGAGGTCTTGTGAAAATTCACAGGATTGTCAATCAGACAAAGCGCGATCCCAATGAAGTAGCAAGCGAAGTGCTTCGATAAAGGCCCGCTTGCCGCCGATGGACGGAGGCTGGCCCTCGATCTTTTTTCGGATCGAGGTTAGAATCCCTTTATGCCCACAACGCCGAGTAAGGAGATTGAAACAATTGCCAATCCCCGGCTAGGAAGAGACTACGAGATTAGCATGGAATGTCCCGAGTTCACCTGTGTTTGCCCGCGCACCGGCCAGCCCGATTTTGCCACCATCCGTATTCGTTATGTCCCGGACAAACTCTGCCTTGAACTAAAATCCGTGAAACTCTACCTCTGGTCCTTCCGTGAGGAGGGGAGCTTTCACGAGGAGGTCATCAACCGCATCCTGGACGATTTGGTACGGGCTTGTCATCCAAGGTCCATGACCGTGGTAGGGGACTTTAACGTCCGCGGCGGCATCCACACGGTGATCACAGCAGAGCACAGGGCCGGTTGAAGGGTGGGGCAACGGGTTTTTCGTGTCTCAGCTTAGCATCCTAACAGAGCTTCTCCTGGTCCTTGCGGCTACGCTCGGTATTGTCTTTCTTTTCCACAAACTTCGCCTCCCAACCATCGTCGGTTTCCTTATAACCGGTGTGATCATAGGTCCCGACGGGTGGGGGCTGATCCGCAATGTAAGCCAGGTGGAGACACTGGCAGAGATCGGTGTCGTTTTCCTGCTCTTCACCATCGGTCTTGAATTTTCGTTAGGACAGTTCATACAAACCGGGCGTACCGTCTTCTGGGCCGGGATACTTCAGATCCTGCTAACGACCTCTGTGGTTTTAGTGGGCTCGCTTTATTTAGGATATGCCCTCGAGGTTGCCATCTTTTATGGCTTTCTGGTTTCTCTGAGCAGTACCGCAATCGTTCTCAAGATCTATAACGACCGGGGAGAGATCAACGCGCTCCAGGGAAGGCTGGCTACAGGCATTCTCCTTTTCCAGGATCTCTGCATTGTCCCTATGATGCTTCTGGTCCCCGTCCTCGGGAAGTCTGGCGAGATCTCTCTTCCTCTCGTCGGATGGGCGTTCATCAAGGCTTTCCTGGTGCTCCTGGTAGTTGTATCAGCAGCACGATTTGTTTTTCCTTGGCTTTTACGTCACTCAGGTCTTTTGAGGAATCGGGAGATCTTCATTTTGTTTATTGTCTTTATTTGCTTGGGAATGGCCTGGCTGACGTCGATATCTGGTCTCTCTCTTGCCCTCGGGGCGTTTGTCGCAGGCCTGGTCATCTCAGAGTCAGAGTTCAGCCATCAGATCGTTGCCGACATTCTCCCCTTGAGAGACTCCTTCAGCGGCATCTTCTTTATCTCCATCGGCATGCTGCTCAACATCGATTTTCTCGCACAGAATAGCTTGGCCTCTCTGCTCAACCTTATCCTGATTGTGGGGATCAAGGGCATAGTGATCTTTGTAGTCTTTTGGTGGCTTTATCGTTCTATAAGGCTCGGCGTGGTGTTGGGCTTAAGCCTGGCCCAGATTGGAGAATTCTCTTTTATCCTTGCCAAGGTGGGGGCAGGGTATGGGCTTTTGACCTCAACGAGCGAGCAGACGTTTCTCGCCGCCTCGATCCTCAGCATGATCGCAACCCCTTTCCTCATTCAGGGGGTCCATAAGCTGGCCTTTGGTTTGGAGACGGTCCTTTCGAGTTCGACAGATGGGTTGTCGTCTGAAGAGAGAGAGGGAGGCGAGGGTCAGGCCACAGGGCATGTGATTGTGGTTGGATATGGTTTAAACGGGCAAAATCTTAGCCGCGTCCTTAAAGAGGTGGGTATTCCCTACAGGATCTTAGAGATGGACCCAGACCTAGTGAGTGGAGCCAGGGTTGCTGGGGAGCCTATATTTTTTGGCGACGGGACCCGCCCGGAAGTCTTGCGGAAGGCGGGCATCGAGCAGGCACGGGTCCTGGTCATTGCCATCTCGGATCCAGTCGCTACCGTCCGGGTGATCTCTCAGGTGCGCAACCTGAGACCCGACCTCTATATTATTGTACGTACCCGCTATGTGGCAGAGATTGACCGTCTCTACAGCCTGGGCGTAAATCAGGTCATCCCAGAGGAGTTTGAGACCTCGGTGGAGATCTTTGCCTGCGTCCTGCAAGAGTATCACCTGCCGCGTAATGTGATCTCCCTTCAGGTGGACCTTATCCGAAAGGAACACTACGGAACGCTGCGTGGCATGCGCCTCCAGGGAAAGCAGCTGGATGAGTTGAGTCAGTTCCTGGTCGGTACGACTACCGATACGCTTCTGGTCCTTGAAGGATCCCCCGCGGTGGGTCAGAGCCTAGCAGAGATTGAGCTCCGCTCGAGGAGCGGGGTTACCACCATTGCGGTAGTTCGAAACGGCCAGTCGTTCCACAATCCCCCACCAGATTTCCGCCTCGCTGTAGGGGATATCATTGTTATTCTGGGAAGCCACAAGGAACTGGACGACGCCATGGAGTTTCTGAGCCCGCCAACCGAGGGAAGCGGAAGGTAATTTTTTACCGGTATGTTGATTTCGAGACCGATTTCGAGTAAGAGCACTAGTGAAATTTTTGTCCCTTGGGAGGGGATGATCAATCAGGAAGGCCATCCTGTTGATTTCTATGGCCTCGGACTTGAAGAGGGTTCCTCAGGGGGGGTTCGATTTTTTGGAGGAAAGGACCCATGGCTTACTCAATAAATAACGAGAAACTCAATCAATGGGTTCGCGAAGTGGCCGACTTATGCAAGCCTGATACGATCTATTGGTGTGACGGGAGGAAGGAGGAATACGATCGCTTGATGGGTGAGATGGTTATGAGCGGTAGTGCCATTCCGCTTAAGCAACGCCCCAACTCCTTTTTGTTTCGTTCTGATCCCAGCGATGTCGCCAGGACAGAAGATCGTACCTTCATTTCATCCCCAACTAAAGAGGAAGCCGGTCCCACTAATAATTGGGTCGATCCCGACGAGCTCAAGCGGACGATGAAGGGCCTGTACAACGGCTGTATGAATGGTCGAACCATGTACGCCATCCCCTTTTCCATGGGGCCTATAGGTTCACAGATAGCGAAGATCGGCGTGCAGTTGACCGATAGCCCTTACGTTGTTTGTAGCATGCATATTATGACTCGGGTGGGGGGAGAAGTGATCGAGGCCCTCGGACCTGAAGGCGATTTCATCCCCTGCCTGCACTCCGTCGGCGCCCCTCTGGCCAAAGGGCAGAAGGATTCCCCCTGGCCTTGCGCACCGATAGAAAAAAAGTACGTCAGCCAATTTCCTCATGAGAACTTGATCTGGTCTTTTGGCTCCGGCTACGGTGGCAACGCATTGCTTGGAAAGAAATGTCTGGCGTTACGTATAGCCTCTGCCATGGCTAATCGTGAAGGCTGGATGGCTGAGCACATGCTGATCATGCGGCTGACGAATCCCGCAGGGAAGCAGTTTCATATCGCCGCTGCCTTTCCCTCTGCGTGCGGCAAGACCAACTTGGCGATGATCGTGCCCACCATTCCGGGGTGGAAATCTGAATGCATAGGAGACGATATCTCCTGGATGAAGATCGGCCCTGATGGTCGGCTTTACGCCATTAATCCCGAGGCGGGCTTCTTTGGCGTGGCGCCCGGAACCTCGTATCAGTCCAACTCCGTTGCGATGGAAACGCTGAAAGAAAATGTTCTCTTCACGAACTGTGCTCTAACGGACGACAGTGATGTCTGGTGGGAAGGAATGGAGGGTGCTCCTCCGACGCATGCCATCGACTGGAGGGGCCATGATTGGTCTCCTGACAGTAAAAATCCGGCTGCCCATCCGAATGCTCGCTTCACTGTTCCTGCTGCTCAGTGTCCCGAAATCTGTAGCGACTGGGAAAAACCTGAAGGTGTACCGATCGATATTTTTATATTTGGCGGTCGTCGGGCCAGTGTGGTGCCATTAGTGACCGAGGCTTTCAACTGGGATCACGGAGTATTTCTTGGGGCGACGGCCGCCTCGGAAACGACTGCGGCCATTATTGGTACGGTTGGTGCGCTACGGCGAGATCCCTTCGCCATGACACCGTTTTGCGGCTACAACATGGCGGATTATTTCGGGCATTGGTTGGATATGGGGGATCGATTGGGCAGCAAAGCCCCGCGCATTTTCTATATAAACTGGTTCCGCAAGAATTCGGAAGGAAAATGGTTGTGGCCAGGATTTGGCGAGAACAGCCGCGTGCTCAAATGGATGTGCGAGCGGCTTGAAGGTAAGATTGACGCCAGGAAGACCCCAATAGGTTACCTGCCCAACGAGGGTGACCTAGATCTCACGGGTCTTAACCTGCCCCCTGAGAACATCAAGGAGCTGCTGAAAATCAATCCAGAGCCCTGGAAGGCCGAGGTTCCGGATATTGAGAAATTCTTCGCGCGGTTCGGCGACCGTCTTCCAGAACGTTTGAAGAAGCAACTCCGGGAACTAGAGGCGCGCCTGGGGTAGGCCAGCCCCGATCCGAAAAAAGGAACCGAGGCAGAAATAGTTACCTAGTCTCGACGTTTAACAGGCTGTTTTACGGTCCGCGAGAACACCTATAGGGGAACAACAAGTCATTGCCGAATTTGACCTCCACGGTCTTTGTTCATAGGTTTTTGCCAGATCCTCGGCTTCGAGAAAAGTTTCGGATCGGGGCCAGCTACGTTCTGTCCAGAAGAGACTGAGGATGTGCACTGATCTCTCTCCCAGCATCAGCCCTCCTCGGTGCCGCCCAGTAGATGATCACCGGTGAGTTCAGTTAGTCAGTGAAGGAACGCCTCTGCGTTACCTTAAATATTTTTCTTGCATTTATTTTCAATAGCAGTACTTTGAATTTATAGCATTGTTCTTCTAAATCCTAATTTAGAAGTCAGAATTCGGTATTCACCTTATCTTCATGTCAACCGTAGAGGACAACCTCAGGAAGGTCCCGCCTCAGAACCTGGAGGCCGAATCATCGGTCTTGGGGGGTATCTTGCTCGAAAACGAGGCCATCAATCGTGTCCTGGAAGTCCTTACCACGGATGATTTTTACCGTGAGTCCCATCGCAAGATCTTTCGCGCCATGATTGAGCTTTACGATCGAAGTGAGCCCGTGGACCTCATCACCCTGAGCGATATTTTGAAGGCAAAGGGGGATCTCGAAGCCGTCGGGGGGTCTGCCTATCTTGCCTCTCTGGCCAACACGATTCCCACCTCTGCTAATATTCATCATTACGCGCGTATCGTGAGGGAGAAGGCGATTCGGCGTTACCTGATAAGTGCAGCCACAATGATTGCCACCAGAGGCTTTGAGGACCAGGAGAACGTGGATGAGTTTCTTGACGAGGCGGAGAAGGTCATCTTCGATATCTCGGAAAAAAGGGTGCGGACCTCTTTTGTGATGGTTGGAGAAATGATCCGGGACTCCATCAAGATGGTGGAGAGGCTCTATGAGCGCAAGGAGCTGGTAACCGGGGTCCCGTCGGGCTACAAAGACCTCGACAGGCTCACCGCTGGTTTCCAGCCCTCCGACCTGATCGTGGTTGCCGGCAGGCCAAGCATGGGGAAGACCGCGTTATGCCTTAATATCGCTGCTCATGCGGCCTTCGGCGGATCGGGAGTGGCAATTTTCTCCCTTGAGATGGCCAAAGAGCAGTTGGTTCTCAGGATGCTATGTACCGAGGCCAGGATAGACCATTCCAGGGTTCGATCGGGCTATTTGGCGGATCGTGAGTTTCCCGCGTTGGTCATGGCCGCGGGGAAGCTGGCTGAGACTCCTATCTATATCGATGACACGCCAGCCATTTCTGTTCTGGAGCTCAGGGCCAAGGCGAGGCGTCTGGTCCGGGATAGAGAAAAAAAGATCGGCCTTATCATTGTGGATTATCTCCAGCTCATGCGAGGTTCGCATACTGCATCAAACCGGGAGCAGGAAATTTCCGAGATTTCCCGCTCGATGAAGGCCTTGGCAAAGGAGCTGAGCGTCCCTGTTATCGCCATTTCGCAGCTCAATCGCCGTGTGGAGGATAGGGGGGACAAGCGCCCAATGATGGCGGACCTCAGGGAATCGGGGGCGATAGAGCAGGACGCGGATCTCATCGCCTTCGTTTTTCGGGAGGTGGTGTACAACGAGAATGTCGATGATCCCAACGTTGCCGAAATTATTGTAAGCAAGCAGCGAAACGGCCCCACCGGAACAGTCCGTCTGACCTTCTTTAAGGAATTTACTCGTTTCGAAAATTACACCGGGGTTGAAGAGTTCCCCTATGAAAAGGAAGAGGCAGAGGGAGCTTGACACAGCGCTAAGATCCTTTTCACCTTCTCCGATATATTTTCTGCTCCCATCAAATCACCGATCATGGCGACGGAATCGGCCCCGGCCTCCCAAACCATTCTAGTGTTCTGCTCGGAAATGCCGCCTATGGCAACGATAGGAAGTTTGACCGCCTTGCGAATCTCCCGGAGCATGGGTAGGCCGCGCGGGAGATAGCCTGTAGGCTTGGTGGTGGTCCCGAAGATCGGACCAAAGCCGATATAATCGGCACCTCCTCGTTCTGCCTCCTTGGCCTGCGCCAGGTCATGAGTTGAAATTCCGATGCACCTTCTCCCCATGAGCCTTCTGGCTTCCGCTAGAGGGAGGTCTCCCTGTCCCAAGTGGACACCGTCAGCGCCGGTTAACAGGGCGATATCCACCCGGTCGTTGACGATGAAAAGGCAGCCTGCTGCTGAGGTATGCCGCCTCGTCTCCATGGCCAGTCGAAAAAATTCTCTGGAGGGGATTTCCTTGGCACGCAACTGAATCACCGTGGCCCCCCCTTTTAGCAGAGCGCTCAGGACGGAAGGGAAAGGGGTTTCTCTACTCTGGTCCAGGTCGAGGATTGCATAGAGGGAATGAGGAGGAATGAATGCCTTACTCATCGGACTTCTTAATGTTGACATGAAGGTCGACGATCTTCTTTCGGAGCGTATTCCGGTTGATGCCAAGAATCTTTGCTGCGCGGATCTGGTTACCTTTTGCCGCCTTTAGTGTTAGCTCGATTAATGGCCGTTCCACCCTTTGGATCACCAGGGAGTAGAGGTTTTCCGGCTGCACACCTCGAGTCCTCTGGAAATAATCTTCCAGTTTTTGCTTGATGATCTGTTCCAGCGAAAAATTATCGTAGTCCGGCAGACTTGTATCCGGCCTATCGGTGAAGGTGAAGTCCTTTGCAAACAGAATGGGCCCTGGGGAAAGAACCGCTGTTCGAATTATGGTATTTTCAAGCTCTCGAACGTTGCCTGCCCATGAATACTCTTGCAGCAGCTTTACGGCCTCGGGTGAGACACCAGCAATTTGGGTCCCCATTTCTTGGTTGATCTTTTCTGTAAAGTAGTCGATTAAAAGAGGGATGTCCCCTTTCCGCTCTCGTAGAGCAGGAAGGTGGATCGGAATTACCTTCAAGCGGAAGTAAAGGTCGCCCCGAAAGCGTTTCTCCCGTACGGCCTTTTCAAGGTTCTGGTTTGTGGAAGCGATAATTCGGGCGTGTGTCTTCAGTGTCTCCTTTCCCCCCACGCGGCTGAATTCTCCGTTTTGGAGCACACGTAAAAGTTTGGTCTGAAGGCCCAGCGGGAGGTCTCCGACCTCATCGAGAAACATCGTTCCATCTTCCGCAAGCTCGAACTTCCCGATTCTCCGCTCCAACGCCCCGGTGAAGGAACCCTTCTCGTGGCCGAAGAGTTCGCTCTCCAGCAGCTCTCTGGGAATGGCAGCGCAGTTGACGGCGATAAAGGGTTTGTTCCAACGGGGAGAGTTATAATGGATTGTTTTTGCTATCAGTTCTTTTCCCGTGCCGCTTTCCCCCTGGATGAGTACGGTAGCGCGGGTACTTACCACCTGACCGATAGTCTTAAAGACCTTCTGCATTGCCGGGCTCTGACCGATCATGTTGCTTCTGGGCTCGTACTTCTTCTTCACTTCTTTTTTGAGCTCGCGGAACTCCCGAATCAGCTTTCGGTTCTCTAAGGCCCGCTGGACTACGACCAAGATCTCCTCCAAGTCGAACGGCTTGGTCACGTAGTCGAAGGCCCCCCATTTCATAGCCTCTATGGCGTTTTTCATAGTGTTCTGGGCTGTCATGACAACGATAGAAGTATCAATTCCTGCCTTCTTGGCCTCTTTGAGGATTGTCAACCCATCGATGTCCGGAAGTTTGATATCCATCAGAGAGACGTCGAATAGGATCTCGTGGAGGCGCTGCCGAGCCGGATGGCCTTTTTCAACGGTCTGGACCCAATAGCCTTCCTTTTCGAGGGCCTTTTTCAGGATCCAGCGCAGTGAATCTTCATCCTCAACAATTAGGACTTTTCCCTGTTCCATAGCGTAGAGATTTAGTTCGTCACGACCAACAAGACCTTGAGGACCGCCCCCTTTCCTTCACGACTCTCGACTTGAATGAGACCACCGTGCTCCTTGATGATCCGATGACAGATCGCCAGTCCAAGTCCCGTACCGCTGCTCTTGGTAGTGAAGAAGGGAGAAAAGATATGAGGAAAATGCTCCTCCTTGATTCCCGGCCCATTATCTTCGATATCTACCCTGATGAATTTCCCTCGATCCCTTCCCTGCTCCCGGATATGGTAGTCGGTTTCCATTCGAGTGGAGATGGTCAGGCATCCCTTACCATCCATAGCTTCGAGGGAGTTCTTTATCAAGTTCATAAAGACCTGAATGAGCTGGGCCTTATCCCCATTAATGAGGGGCAGGCTGGGATCAAAATATTTTCTGATGGTCACGTCCCCCTTTTGGACGGCTTGCCTTTCCAGGAAAAGGACATGGTCGAGAAGCTCATGGATGTTCAAAAGATCCATATGGAGCGTTGGGGGACGCGAGAGGTCTAAGAGCTGTTCCAAAAGCTTGTCGATTCGGTCCACTTCCCGGATAACGATGTCAGTGCATTCAACGAGAGACGGATCGTCTGCCACCTCACGTCTGAGCAGTTGAGATGCCCCTTTGATCCCACCCAGGGGGTTTTTGATCTCATGGGCCAGCCCTGCTGCCAGGGTGCCGAGCAATGCCAGACGATCGGACCGCATTAAGTGTTCCTCCATCTCTTTTCGAAGGGTTAGATCGCGCATGAGGAGAATAGTTCCCACACAACTCCCGTACTGATCCTGGAGGGGAGATACGGCTAAGCTCACAGGCACCGGGCGTCCCCGGTTGGTAACGAAGTCTCCTTCTCCGCGTGTGCTGTTTTGTTGTGGGGGTTGGCTCTTCTTTACCATATCTAGGAGCCAGGGGTTTCCCTTAAACACACTGGCATACGATTGCTGAGTAACTTGGGTGGCGGAGACGTCTGTCAAAATTTCGGCAGCCTGGTTCAAAAAGTAGATTCTGCCGTGCTGGTCGATAACCAGCACTGCGTCCTCGAGGCTTGTCAGAATATTTTTCCAGGAGAGGGAAGCTTGCAGAATATTCACTTTGTTTTGAGGATTCATTTTTCTAGGCGCCTGTTAGAAAAATCATATCAAATAAAGTAAATCAGGCAAACATAGACGAGAGAAGTCTTGCATTCAAGCATCTCCCGTGGTAGATAAAAAGTGCAGCTTTGGTGATAACATCAAAAGTGGGCTTTGCCCGCTTTTTTATTTTGGGGGGCAGTATGAATGGCGATTCGGCGGTCTCGCAAATCTGGGAAATTGCGGCGCCATTGGTGGCGGATGAAGGGTTGGAGATCGTTGACATTGAATTTCGCAGCGAGGGGAAGGTAGGCTGGGTCCTCAGGGTGTACCTGGATAAGGATGGCGGGCCAAACATCGACGACCTTACTCGGGTGAGTCGCCAGTTGAGCGATCTATTAGATGTCCGCGACGTCGTCCAAAGGTCTTACACGCTGGAAGTTTCAACCCCGGGTATTAACCGCTTGCTCAAGAGGCCGGAGCACTTTGATCGCTTCGTCGGGAAGAGGATTAGGCTGAGGACACGGGAGTTGATCGAGGGCCGGAGGTCTTTTTTAGGTCTATTGAAGGGGACCACGCAAGATGGGATAGTGATTTTCCAAGAGGGGATGGAAGTTTATATTCCTCACTCTCTTATTGAGAAAGCAAATTACGAACACGATTGGAGTCGAGAGGGAAAACAGAAAAAGGGTCCGTGAGTCGTGGTCAGTGGTTGGATCTTGATCCCTACCGGATCCGGGCGGGGGTCCCTGATCACGGAATTTTGGAGGAAAGATGCAGCAGGATTTAAACCGAGTCATTGAACAGGTCAGTAAGGAAAAAGGCATTGATAAGACGATCCTTATTAGTGCATTGGAAAATGCCATGGTCTCGGCCGCAAAGAGGACCTTCGGTCACGAACGGAAAATCGAGGCTCAATTTAATTCTGAGCTAGGAGAGGTGGAGATTTTTGAGGCCAAACTGGTCGTTGAGGAAATACAGGACCCGATTGTCGAGATCACCCTCCATGAGGCACGGGAAAACCTTGACCCTGAAGCGGAGTTGGGCGATGAGCTCCTCACCAAGCTGGACTCGAGTTCGTTCGGGCGGATCGCCGCCCAGGCGGCGAAGCAAAATATTGTTCAGAGAGTTAGAGATGCGGAGCGCGAGATCATCTACAATGAATTCAGGAACCGTGAAGGGGAATTGGTCCACGGGATCGTTCAGCGTTTTGAAAAAAACAACATCATTGTGAATCTGGGAAGAACGAATGCAATCCTTCCAGAAAAGGAGCAGGTTCCCCGCGAGCGCTATCGGCAGAATGACCGCATTCGCGCCTACATCTACAGCGTGGAGATGACCAGTAGGGGTCCCCAAATCGTGCTTTCTCGTACCCACCCGGGAATGCTGATCAAGCTCTTTGAACAGGAGGTTCCGGAGATTTACGAAGGGATTGTTGAGGTGAAGGGGGCTGCCCGGGAACCGGGAGGCCGCGCGAAGATTGCGGTGGTGTCCAACGATTCAGACGTGGATCCAGTTGGAGCCTGTGTAGGGATGAAGGGCACAAGGGTGCAGGCCGTAGTGCAAGAGCTGCGGGGAGAAAAAATCGACATTGTCAATTGGACAGACGACCAGGCAGAGTATGTCTGCCGGGCCTTGGCCCCTGCCAAGGTCTCCAAGATCATCATTGATGACGACGAGCACAGCATGGAGGCGATTGTTCCTGATGAACTGCTTTCCCTAGCAATCGGCAGGAAGGGCCAGAATGTACGGCTTGCCTCTCGTCTAACTGGATGGAGAATCGATGTCCGTGGTGAGTCTGAAGCGGATGAGGAGAGCCGGCGTGCGCGGAGTTCGCTCTGTGCCATTCCAGACATCAACGATGTGTTTGCAGAGCTTCTCTATCAGGCCGGATACAAGTCGGCGGAAGAGCTCGCTGATGCGGAACTGGAGACGATACTGGAAATTGATGGGATCGGGCCTGAGAAGGCTAAGACAATTTATCAAGCGAGTCGGCAACACGTAGAAGAAAAGAGGAGAAAGGAAGAAGAGGAAAAGCAGAAAAAGATAGAGAGAGAGGCAGAGGAAGCGAGAGCAAAGACAGAGGCAGAGACAGAAAATGCAGGGGCAGAGAAAGAAAAGGCAGAGGCCGTGGCTTCCCCAGCGCCCGTGGAAACCGGTAGCGATGATACAAACCTGCTGGCGGATTCGGTAACGGGTGATAAACAGCAGGGAGGATAGGTGAGAGGTATTGAAGCGAGGACACCGTCCTGAACGGACCTGCCTGGGATGTGGCGCAAGAGATGATAAGGGCGGGTTGCTGCGAATTGGCGCTAGTTCAAAGGGAGAACTGTACCTTGCCGAGGTGGGAGGACGAGGAGGTTATCTACACAAGGATGAGGCATGTTGGGAGGTTTTTTCGCGTAAAAAAAAACTCTTCCGAACATTTCGGTTGGAGATAGGGCGAGAGGCTAGGGAGAAACTGATTCGAGAGTTGCGTGATCAACGCTTGGAGTAAGATGTGGGAAAAGTGAGAGTCCACCAACTAGCTAAAGAGATGGGGATAGAACCCAAGGAGCTCATCGCTCGTTTGGACAAAATGGGTGTGCGCGGGAAAAAGGCTCAGAGTTCCCTTGAGGATAGAGAGGTGTCTAATATCCGTACGGCACTTGGGGCGGCCGTAAAGCCCCAGGTCGTGGTGGGGGAAGAAAAGGTGGTAGCAGATCGAATGGTGGCGGAAGGGAATCAGGAACTGGGGGAGATTCAGACCCACGAGAAGGTAGTCGAGCGCAGGGTTCGCACGAACGTGATCCGACGCCGCATCAGTCGAGAGGAAGTTGTCCCGCAAGTGCCACCCCCGACAGTAGAGCGTCCCGCGGTTATGTCCGAAGAGGCAGTCCAGCCGGTAAGTCCCCCCGTGGTCCCTCCCCCTCTGGAAGAAGCGGAGCAACCTAAAGCCCAGAAAGAAGAGGCTCCTCCCGCTGAGACTGGGTCCCCCGGGTCGATCTCTGTCGCTCCATCAGGAGCTCAAGCGGAGAGTGCAAAAACGGGTGAGGAGAAACCTGGCTGGGTGCAGGGAGAGGGGCAGAGGGGTGCGAGAGTCCTGGGCCGGATTAATCTGAAGCGAGAGGTGCAGGTCGAAAAGAAAGAGGTCCCCGGAGATGGAGCTGCGAGTGAGGTTGAGAGGGTGCCGCCCGTGGTTAGTTATCCGGAGAGGCAGAGTGAGGAACGGAAGCCTCATGAAGCAAAGGGTGAGGCAGTTGATGGTGGGGAAAAGCCGCCAAAGGGTATCAAGCACAAAAAACGAGTTGTCAAAAGGGAGGAAGTCTTCGACATCCGGGAACGGGAATTCCGTTCGGGTCGTGTGCCTAGGAAGAAGCGGGCCTTACCAGGAAAAGAACAGAAAAAGACCGAGATAACAATACCCAGAGCCAGCAAGCGGGTTGTCAAGGTGTCCGAGGCGATCAACGTGGGAGACTTGGCAAGGAACATGGGGGTGAAGACGGGAGAGGTGATTAAGAAGCTCATGGGATTGGGGATGATGGCAACGATCAACCAGGTCCTCGATGCTGATACTGCAACCCTGGTAGCTGCCGAGTTCGAATACCAGGTGGAGAATGTGGCTTTCAATGTCGAGACGGCACTGGAGGTCGACCACGAGGCCGAAGAGTCAGATGATGTCAAGCAGTCCAGGCCACCTGTAGTAACCATAATGGGGCATGTAGACCACGGGAAAACATCGCTGCTGGATGCAATACGCAGCTCTAAGGTTGCGAATCAGGAGGCTGGGGGAATCACGCAACATATCGGTGCCTACCGTGTTGAGGTGGATGGGAAAAGCGTGACCTTTCTGGATACGCCCGGCCATGAGGCATTCACAGCAATGCGTGCGCGGGGAGCTAAGGTGACCGATATTGTAGTATTGGTGGTGGCTGCGGACGATGGGGTGATGCCGCAAACCGTTGAGGCGATCAACCACGCCCGCGCTGCGGAGGCCTCTATCATTGTGGCCATCAACAAGATCGACAAACCTGAGGCCAACGTAGACCGGGTTAAGCGAGGCCTATCGGAGCACGGTCTGGTGGCAGATGATTGGGGGGGGGATTCTATTTTTGTGCCTGTCTCGGCCCGGACGAAGCAAGGTATCCCACAGCTATTGGAGATGCTACTTCTCCAGGCGGACATCCTCGAACTCAGAGCCAATCCAGGGAAGCTGGCACGAGGGGCCGTCATTGAGGCCAGGTTGGATCGGGGCAGAGGACCGGTTGCCACAGTTCTGGTCGAGGAGGGCACCCTTCGGATTGGAGATTCGGTGGTGTGTGGGAGCTTCCAGGGAAAAATTCGGGCAATGATCGACGACCAAGGACAAAAGGTAACAGAGGCTACTCCGTCGTTTCCAGTGGAGGTCCTTGGACTCGAAGGAGTTCCTCAATCAGGGGACTCCTTTGTGGCCTTGTCGGATGAGGCCAAGGCAAAGCAAATCGCGGAGCATCGTCGTAACCTGCAGAGAGAAGCGGAATTGGGTAAGACCAGCAAGGTTTCCTTGGAGGAGTTCTACGAGCAGACAAAGGCCGAGAAGGTTAAAGAATTACGAATCGTTCTTAAGGCTGACGTCCACGGCTCGGTAGAGGCTTGGTCCAATGCCATGAGCCGTCTCTCCATCGATGAGGTGAAGGTCTCTGTGATCCACGGTTCAGTAGGAGGGATTACGGAGAGCGATATTCTGCTGGCTGCTGCCTCAAATGCTATTGTGATAGGGTCCAATGTGCGACCAGAGGCGAAGGCAGGTGCGTTAGCGGCCCAAGAAGGGGTGGAGGTCCGTCTCTATACGGTAATCTATGAAGCCCTGCATGATCTCAAGAACGCCATGGAAGGATTGCTCGAGCCGACATACAGGGAGGAGATGCACGGACATATTTCAGTCCGGGAGGTCTACAATATTCGTGGGTCCGGGACGGTAGCGGGGTGTTATGTCAATGACGGGAAAGTACAGCGTTCCAGCCTCATCCGGCTTTTAAGGGATCAAGTGGTTGTACACGAGGGAAAACTGGCGAGTCTCAGGCGATTCAAGGATGATGTGCGTGAGGTGGCTGCGGGCTACGAATGTGGTCTGGCCATCGAGGGCTTCCAGGATGTTAAGGTAGGGGATGTGGTCGAGGCTTATGAACGGGTGGCTGTGGCCAGGCACATCGGTTCGGCTCCAACAGGGCGCGAGGCTTCCCAGGCCTCGGCCGCCGACGAGCGATAGAAAAAAGGTTTCTACAACCTACACGTCAGTCCATGGTCGTGGGGGTCCTCAAGCTCAACCTGATTCTTCCCGAGAACCACTCTCTGAAAGGGAAGAGGGGAGTTTTGCGCAGGATCCAAGCTCGGGTTTCACATCAATTCAACATCTCAGTGACAGAGTGTGGCGATCAAGAACTATGGCAGAGTGCGGTTCTAGGATTTGGGGTTGTCGGCAGTAGCCATCAGATCGTTGATGCAACACTAAATAAGGTCGTTGATTTTGTTGATCGTTTGCACCTAGCCCAGGTAGGGGTTGCCGAAAAAGAGGTTTACCACTGCTGATTTCTTCTTGGTTCTGACTCAGCTGACCGCTCGCTCATAAAAATGCACACCAAACGCCCGGAACGGACTGGAGATCTGATTCTGGAGTATATTTCCCAGTTGTTAAACCGTGAGATCAATGACCCCCGAATAGGGGTAGTCACGCTCACGGGTGCTGAGGTAAGTAAAGACCTGAAATACGCCCGGATTTATTTTAGCATTCTGGAGACGCGACAGACGAAGGAGCAGGTCCTCACGGGCTTGAGGAGCGCCACAGGATTTATCCGCGCCAAAATGGCCAGGGAGCTTCGCCTTCGGTTTGTCCCGGAGATAGAATTTGTTTTTGATGATACTCAGGAGAAGGCCCAACGAATTGAGCAGCTCTTACGGCAGGTAAAGGATCAAAAATAGCGAATAGTCAATCACAACTTGTGGATAACGGCTGGAAGATCGAAAATGTAAAGGTTGAAGTTGATAAATCAGTACTTGCCAAGTCCTGGTTGCTAAATTCCTAGGTTATGGAAAGCGGTATTCTCCTTGTGGATAAGCCAGAGGGGCCCTCATCTGCCCATGTGGTTCAGAGGATTAAAAATATCATGGGTGCCAAAAAGGTGGGACATCTCGGCACTCTGGACCCGTTTGCCTCCGGTCTTCTTCTCCTGGGGATCAATGAGGGAACGAAGCTCGCTCAGATATTTTTGAATGCGCAAAAGCAATATACCGGCACCATCACATTAGGAAGTGAAACCGACACCCAGGACCGCACTGGCAAGGTTCTAAAGGTTCAGGACGTTCCACGCTTAGTCGATGAGGAGTTGGAGAAGCTGCAGGCTGCATTTACCGGGTCACTAAGGCAAGTTCCTCCTATGTTTTCAGCTCTTAAGCAGGGCGGCGAGCGTTTGTACCGCCTAGCCCGCCAGGGGAGAAGCGTGCCTCGATCGGAGCGAGAGATAATGATTAAACAACTTCGGCTTTGGAAGTTGGGGTCTGAAGAGCTGGGATTTGAAGTGACTTGTTCCAAAGGGACGTACATACGTACACTGGCGGCGGATATGGGAAACTATCTTGGTTGCGGAGGTCACCTGAAAAGCTTGAGGCGTCTCTCAGTCGGTCATCTCGCATTAGACCATGCTGTTTCTATGGAAGATTTAAACATCTCTAATGAAAAAGGAAATGTACCCCTAGTTCCCTTGAATCAAGTACTTGGGCACATTCGGCAGGTTTCGTTGGGATCCCGCTTTCTTTCCCGTCTTCGTATGGGACAACAGGACGTGCTGTTTGAACTGGGATCGCCGAAGAATGGAGAGGAGATGGTGGGTCTTTCGGATTGGGCAGGCAATCTAGTTGCTTTGGCACGTTGGGTCGAGGGGGAGGCCGGAGGGAGGTGGCGGCTGTTCCGAGTTTTTGCAGCTCCTGGAAATGAGTAATCCACGGCGCGACCCGTGAAGGTTCTAACTTCTTGCTTCCCTTCTGTTCCTGAATGCGGTTATCAGTCACAATTTGATAAAATTTCCTTCGTAACCTAGTTGTCATCTTTTCCGTAATCCACTTTCCTCGAGGGAGTAAGCCTTCCGGCCTTCCTCCCTCTCGGAAATGCGCCCACGCCGCGTGGTGCCGAAGGAGACTGCTCCGAAAAAGGAAAACATCTGATACTGAACGTTATCATAGAGAGATCGGGTTATAGCGATAGATAATATCACCACGGAGGGCACGAAGGGCACAAAGTGAAATTAGATTGTGAAATTCTTCGTGATCTTCGTGTACTTCGTGGTAGACAAGTTTTATAACGTGTCACAGGAGCCGAGTATCCTGCTGAGGGGCAGGCCCTTTCGGCTTTCCCTGAGCCCACGCTCATGGCCATGGATCTCTTCCGTCCTTGACGATCCTGTGAGCCGGGTGTTAGCATCGCCAACGGTCGATCTGGGTGCGTAGCGCAATGCGAAACGTTCCAGTTCTCTCCCCGCCATAGGGAAGGAGGGATAGGGTGCCTTAGTGACCGGTGAAAAACCAAGAGATGATCTTTCTGCCATTATCCTGGCCGGCGGTAAAAGCTCTCGTATGGGCCGGTCCAAGGCCCTGCTCATCTTTGACGACAAGCCGCTGATCATCCATATTGTCCGCACGCTGGAGCGTTTTTTTTCCGACATTGTCATAGTAGCCGCGGCCGGTCAGGAGTTGCCGCCACTTCCGGTGACACTGGTGCGAGATGAGGTCGCCTACCAGGGCCCGGTGGGTGGAATCTACTACGGGTTAAAGGCAGCAAGCAGGGATGTCTGCTTCGTGACGTCTTGCGATGTGCCATTCCTCAATTTCCCCTTAATTTCCTACCTCATTTCTCAGATTTCAGATTATGATGTGGTGGTCCCCTACTATCAGGAGCGCTTTCAGCCGTTGCATGCGGTATACCGGCTGAGCCTAGCGCCACTTTTGCAAGACCAGCTGGAGCGCGGGGAGCTACGTCCCATTTCCCTCTTCAACAAGGTCCGTACCCGTGAGGTCCATGAAGACGAGATCCGCGTTTTTGACCCAGAGGGTCTGAGCTTCCTCAACATGAACACTCCGGAGGACTACCAGGCCGCTCTGAAACGCTGGGAAAAGCTACGCCGTCCCTTTGACGGAGGACCGCGGACCATAGACGACAGACCGCCGTCGGCTGTCGCCGGTCGTCCTCAGGACAGGTCCATCTGTTGCACGGTCGAGCTTTTCAGCGTCGCCCGCTTGCTGGCAAAGACCGCCAAGGTCTCTCTTGCGCTGCCGCAGGAGGCGACTCTCTCGCATGTCTTTTCGGCCCTGGCCGAAAGGCTGCCGGTCTTGGTGGGTCCAGTGATCACCCCTGACAAAAACAGCCTAACCAGCGGTAACGCATGCAATATAAACGGCCGAGACTTCGTGCGCGACCCAGGCGTCAAGGTCCGCGCGGGGGATAGTATTTTCATTATTTCCGCCGATGCTGGAGGGTGAGTCGTGTACGGATTTCATGGTCGACTACTCCACATTGATCTGACCACCAAAAGCCGCTGCTGGCGAGACCTGGAAGAGACCCGCCTGCGGGCGTTCCTAGGGGGCATTGGTCTTGGTACTAGCCTGCTCTACGATCTCGCCCCGGCAGGGGTTGAGCCTTTTTCTCCGGCAAACCCGCTGATATTTACCAGCGCACCCCTGGTCGGCACCGGCCTGACTACCACCGCCAAGTTCGCCGTGGTCACCAAATCCCCGCTCACCGGCTTTATCGCCGACTCACTCTCCTCCAGCTTCTTTGCCCTGGAGTTGAAGCGCACCGGTCTTGATGCCCTGGTGATCACCGGCCAGGCTGTTTCTGCAGTATATTTATTTATCGATAACGAAAAGGCAGAGGTGAGGGAAGGAGAACATCTATGGGGAAGAAGCGCCAGCGAAACTGAGGCCCTCATTCGTTCTGAGCTCGGTGATCCGGGGGTGCGCGTGGCGGCCATTGGCCAGGCCGGTGAAAACCGCGTGCGCTTCGCCACTATCAGCAACGAGGGCCGCCACGCTGGCCGGGGCGGCGTTGGCGCGGTAATGGGGTCAAAAAACCTGAAGGCCATTGCCCTGCGTGGCAATGATGGGGTCCATGTAGCCGATCCACAAGGGGTCGAGGCCATTGCTGAGTCCATGCGGCACCGGAGCCTAGGCACGTTGACAGCCAAGTACCGCCAGATAGGCACGGTGGCAAACCTGGCGGTGTTCAATCGTCTTGGCACCTTGCCCACACGTAATTTTCAGCAGTCGACCTTTGACCACGCCGAAGCCCTAAGCGGGGAAAGCCTGACGGAAAATAACTTCAGCCGCAGGCACGGTTGTGCTTCCTGTACGATCCAGTGCGAACGGCTGTTCCGGTCTCTGGCCGGAGAGGAGCAACGCCTGGAATACGAGACCCTCTTCGCCCTTGGGCCGCTGTGCGGCATTCAAGACCCCGACGTGGTGCTTCAGGCTGCGCATCTCTGTGACCTCTGGGGCCTCGATACCATCAGCACCGGCGGCACGCTGGCATGGGCGATGGAGTGCGCGGAGAAGGGGCTATTACCTGAGGCCCATGACTGCGGCTTGCGCTTTGGGAACGTAGACGCTCTGCTGGCCACCATTCCATCGATCGCAAGGCGCAGTGGTCTCGGCACCCTCCTGGCCGAAGGCTCAAGGGGGGCCGCCATGCGGGTTGGCAAAGACGCCATGTACTGTGCAATGCACGTCAAGGGCTTGGAGCTGCCTGGGTACGAGCCGCGCAGCTTGAAGACCATGGCCCTGGGGCTGGCGGTGAGCCCGCGCGGGGCCTGCCACAACCGCTCCGGTGCCTATGAGGCGGATTTCTCCGGGCAGGTCGATCGGCTGACTGCAGACGCCGGTCGAGGCGCCCTGGTTGTCGCATCTGAAGATTTCGCTGCCGTACTGGACTCGCTGATCGTCTGCAAGTTCCTGCGTAAGTGCTTCACCGACTTTTATGCCGAGGCTGCGGATCTACTCAGCAAGGTCACCGGCTGGCCCTGCTCTGAGGTTGAGTTGCGCCGAGTCGGCGAGCGGGTCAATACGCTTAAGAAACTGTTCAACTTGCGTGAGGGCTGGCAACCGAAGGATGACTGGTTGCCTCCGCGGCTCTTGAGCGAGGCTCTTCCCACCGGCGTGGCCAAGGGCGTGGGATTATCTGCGGACGAATTGCGGGAGATGATCCGGGGGTATTACCATTCAAGGGGATGGGATGAAAGCGGGTCTATTCCTAAGGAGAAGTTGAGAGAGCTAGGAATTCGGACCCCTCATGCGAGCTCTTCCCTTTAATATAAGGATAGGGAATCCCCCCAATGGAGAGGGATTTTCCCCTAACCTGAGCGGGTGAATGGAAGGCGATCCGGAAGGCCGTCTGCCCTGTACGGACTGTCCAAGCTATTGGAGGAATACTTGATGCCAACCGATGAAACTCGCCGTGTGCTGAAAGTTTTTGGTGTTGCAGTGACGGCGTACGAGGATGCAGTCGAGAAAGGGGCGCCACCGGAGGAGTTGATTAAGGTCGAGGCGGAGGTACGCACTCGGCTTGAAGAGGTCACCGCGCTCATCGAGCGCCTCCGCGCAAAGAAGAAATGACCGCCGGTCCTGCCACCTACGGCTTCGGGGTTATGTTGATCGGCCAGTCCCTCTCTGGCCGAATCATCTCGTGATCATATCCCCCAGGGCGCTGGTAACCATAGGAAGCAGGGCATGTCAGACTCAGAATTCGTGCAGGCTTTTCGTTCCTCCCAGGAGGGGAGGTTTGAGGAGGCGATTGCCGCCTTTGAGGAGCTCCTCAAACATCAACCGGATTCGGCGCAGGCGCACTATAATCTGGGCAACTCCCATAATGGGCGGCGAGAATACCTAAAGGCGCTGACGGCCTATCGCGAGGCTATCCGCGTGCAGCCTGATTTTGTGGAGGCGCACATGCAGCTTGGCTTGGCGTACCTGGAGCAGGAGCAGTTCGAGTTGGCCATCGGGCCTTTGAAGAAGGCTATCCACTATGACCCGCAACATGGTGAAGCGCACAGGGCCTTGGGGCATGCCTATCTGCGATGTGCTGCGAACGACGAGCCAGTGGAGGCCCTAAATCAGGCCATACGCTTGCTGCCCGAGGATGCTGAGACGCACTTTCACCTCGGTATGGCTCTGTACGAGATGGGTCAGTACGCTGCCGCCTGCGATGTCCTTCACTGTGTCGTGACCTTGCAACCCGAGAACCCTCAGGCGCATTTTAACCTCGCCCTGGCCCATCTGGCCCAGGGGAACATCGAGTAGACACAGGCACGATGGGCTACCCTGCAGGGCCTTGATCCCCACCTTGCAGACGAGTTGCGCCAGGAAATCGAGCGCTTGCGTTGAGCAGATTAGTTAACCAATACATAAGTTCACTGCTTATCTGGATCAAGTTTCCGTCTCTCGCCAGTCCGATGCTCGGCCAACGCATCGTCAGCCAGAATGCTTAATAGCTCACTTGATTGCCGTTTCTCCTACCACCCTCACAACAACCAAGAATAACCTACAAATCCCATACATTTCGACGTTCCGTTTCCCTCTTGTTCGCTTATTATTGGTAAGTGTCGGCATTAGGACACGGACAGTAAGCGGTACAGTGACCACGTGCGCTTGACGGGGGGGGGCTTTGGTCTTTTGGCCCGGCCCTATAGATGAACGTGTGCCTCACCTACAAGAATTTTTTTTGCATCTTATGGGGTCCCATCGAAGAAATTTTTTTAGGGTTCC
>JAZFYO010000262.1:0-3548 GCA_036443615.1 Binatia bacterium
CTGCCTCCTTAAGTCTCCTTGCAGAGCCGTTATCGGTTAACCCCCCCTGCTTTGCTAGGCTCACTTGGTCTAACGGAACTGGGGCAAAATAGATGGGCTGGATGAGGACACTGTCTTTAACGCTGCCTCGATCCTGGAATTCGATCCAGACCTGACCATCGTAATCTTCCCTGACCCGATAGAACATCTGATGGCGGTAGAGGTGGAGGTCAGCAGTGTCCAGATAGGTATCGCGGTAAAAACGCTCACCGGCAAGGATGACCTCGTAGTCAAGGATATTTTTGCGCTTCTTGATTTTCTCCAGGGTTCTTTTTCTGGCTGTGAGATGGGTTTTTATCTCCAGTTTTTTTAGGTCGGTCCGTTTAGGCCCTTGAAGGTCTAACGTCTCTGCTGCGGAAGCTACAAAAGAGAAAATGGTCGCGACTGCGATATAGGCCGTCAGAACAGCGAGAAATCTGCAGCCTGATGTCTGGATCCCTCCGGTTAGAGCTCGGTCGATAGACATTGGGGAAACCTCTTTTATACAGGCTGGATTGCTAAATATCATAATCAGGATCATAGATGCAAGGCGGCGCGGCTGAGGAACGGCGGTCGAGCCGACCGCAGTATTTGACAAAAGTGCCTCATTCTTTTAACTTTTTATAATGAAAGCCGCTGCGTTTGAGTCGGCTAGGCTTTAGATTTCGATAATGGGTTGCTGTGCGAAGCAATGTATCTGGATTGTGACTAGACTCGTTGGAAAAGCGGGAGATGATCGATGACCAGTAAAAGGCGAAGAGTTCTTCTCATACTCCTAATCATGACAACATGCGCTCTGGGTGGCACTCTCCTTGTGAGGTCCCCCAACACGATCCAGATCGAAGCTGCTCAATCACCCATCCCCAGATACATCTTCATCTTCCTGGCTGACGGTGCCGGCATCAGCCACCTCGAGCTGACGAGGATGTATAGCCGGCAGATTCATAAAGAAGAGTTCGTAATTACCGACAGAATAATGAGGGAGGGGGTTGTGGGCTTTCTCACCACCCACAACGCAGATGGTTTCACCACAGACTCTGCGGCTGCAGGCACTGCGATGGCGCTCGGTTGTAAAGCTCACCGGGGGGTGATTGGTATCTGCGCCGACGGGAGCAAGCCGAAATCAGTCCTAAGGGTCGCAAGAGAAAAGGGGATGCGCATCGGTATAGCAACCGATGCTACCGTCTACGATGCTAGCCCGGCTGCCTTCGTTTCTCAGGCAAGACGAAGGAAATTCTATAGGGAGATCGTCAATCAATATCTCGCTCTGGAACCGGACCTCTTGATGGGGGGAGGTAGAAATCTGTTTGAAACCGCGCGCAGGGGTAAGAAGAACATGCTCTCTCTTTTCCTGGATAGGGGTTACGCTTATGTATCAAATCTGCACGAACTTTCTGAGGCTAAGGGGCCCAAGGTTCTAGGACTATTTGCCCCGCGGGATATGAGCTACGAGATCGATCGAGACAAGTCCGAGGAGCCGTCCATCTATGATATGACCAAGGCGGCTATTCGCGTGCTGGAAAGAGATCTAAGCAAAGGCTTTACTGTCTTCCTAGAAACAGAACAGCCGGACGAAGCCTCCCACCGAAACGATGCGGGCTCCGTAATCCACGCTCTCAGAGAATTTGATCGTGCCGTTGCTCTTGCCTATCAATTCTATAAAAGGCACCCGCGTGAGACATTGGTCCTGGTCACCTCGGATCATGAAACTGGAGGACTTGGCGTCACCACTACCCTTAGAGAACGAGCAGAAAGGTACCGGACGGGAAAACGAGTCACCCCGGCCGTCGAGCACCTGAGGAAAATCCAGTCAATCAGCGTCTCCATTGAGAAGGCCGTTGAAATCCTGGGGAGGGAGCCTACATCTGATGCTCTTGATAGCCTTATGGCCGAGCACTTCAAAGGCTTCAGCCTAGCACCGGAGCTTAGAGCGGCGATACTTGACAAAAATACGACCGACAGGCGCCTTAGCAGCAGGATCACCGCCAGAAGCCTTGGGCAGATGGTCGCCCACCACACCATGGTTTACTGGACCACCTTAGCGCACACGGCTCAGCCGGTCTTTGTAGGCGCGTTGGGAGTCGGGGCTGATAGATTCCGTGGCTACCAGGATAATACCGACTTCGCCAAGCACCTGTTTACGCTCCTAGGAGGAAAGGAGTTGCCCTGACCCCGGCAGTGCAGGAACGTGCGAGGATTTCGGTATAGGAGGGTAGCACAAATCATGAAAAGGATAGTCACATTTCTTTTAGCAATGACACCCTTTTTGATGGGCCTAACTGGCGCTGAGGCACGGCAGTCTCCTCGAATCCCCCGTATCGGAATTCTCATCCTGAAATCCGGGCCGTCTGAGACCGTAAGGGGCCTTCAGCACGGACTCAGAGAGCTGGGGTACAGAGAGGGGAAAAACATCCTTTTATTGAACCGCAGCGCCAAGGGTGACCGGCAGGCCCTGAGGCCACGGGCCATTGAACTTGTCAGCAAAAAGGTCGATCTGATCTTTACGACAGGGAGCGGGGCGACACAGGCGGCCAAGGCTGCGACAAAGGAGATCCCCATTGTCTTCCGTCACCCCCTTCACCCGGTGGAATTGGGACTTGTGAAGAGCATGACCCGTCCCGGGGGTAACCTCACAGGGGTGGCGGGTCTTTCCGTGCAGATAGCCGAGAAGCGCTTGGGGATTCTTAGGGAGATCCTCCCCAGAGTGCGGCGGGTGCTGATCTTTTACGACTCTAACAACCCAATTTCCCGAGGGCACTTTGCCTTTGCCGAAGAGGCAGCAATGAAGTTAGGACTGAAAGTGGCAGAGCACCCGGTCAAATCGGCTGAGGAACTGAAGATCACTGTTACTGGAGTTCAGAAAAGGGAAGGCGATGCCCTGTATTACGTTTCAGATTCCTTAGTAGGGAGCCAAGCGAAATTCATCTTTAAGGTAGCAAGGCGAAAGAAGTTGCCCACGATGTTCGACAGGGCGGCTTGGGCAGCCAAAGGGAGCCTGGCCGCGTATGGACCGAACTATTATCTGATGGGTCGCCAGGCCGCTTCCCTCGTGGACAAAATACTTAAAGGGGCAATGCCGCAGAATCTGCCGGTAGAGCAGGCTAATAAATTTGATCTGGCCATCAACCTTCGAACGGCCAGTATCATCGGGGTTACCATTCCTCTGGAAGTGGTGAAGCGAGCGGACAAAGTCATTCGATAACTTAACCCCGATCCGACAAAAATACTCAACCCATATGCAATCCTGGGCCGATGATGCGCGAGTTGCCGCGGGTTTTAAACATTATCTTCCTGTGCCTCGACTGGCAGAAAGAGGGGAATAAAGTAGGTATTCCGATGTCTACCCGGCAGAGAGTATCGAGTTTGCTTTTGGTATTTGTGGCTCTCCTTTCCGTCTTTGGTTCTTTCTCCTTGGGGAAAGCACTGGAGGGACCTGGTTATTATCCTGGGAAACTTAGAATTAAAAAGGCCAAGAATCTATCCAGAGAAGAGCGAGAGGTTGAAGCTCGCTTCGCCAGATATTTGGAGGA
>JAZFYO010000263.1:0-3172 GCA_036443615.1 Binatia bacterium
GCTGGCTGCCTCGGGGCAGGAAGTGGCGTTCATTGCACGGGGAAGGCACCTTGAGACAATGAGGCAACAAGGCCTAAATGTAAAAAGCAATCAAGGAGACCTCCACGTCCCGTCGCTATTCACGTCCAACTCCGAAGAGGTTGGTTCTGTAGATCTCATCCTTTTTTGCGTCAAATCCCACGACACTGAAGAAGCCAGCAAAAGGATGGCACCCCTAGTGGGAGAGAAAACATCCATCCTA
The DNA here is from genome assembly GCA_036443615.1 of Binatia bacterium. GTDB lineage: Bacteria > Desulfobacterota > Binatia > UBA9968 > CAXXLF01 > JACZXR01. Next base: position 242 of record JAZFYO010000263.1, read on the forward strand.
TCTCTGCAAAACGGCGTTGACAATCCTGATAAGATCGCTTCGCATTGGGGTAAAGACCGGATTCTGGCGGGCGCCGCCTACATTGGCGCACAGGTCTCTGCTCCGGGCACCATCGAGCATCGTGCGGCGGGGCGAATTACAATGGGCGAGCTGGATGGAGGGATTAGCTACCAAACCAAGGCCTTTTGCGACCTCTTTAATAAGGCCCAGGTCCCCTGCACGATTAGCCCGGAGATTCGAAAGGTCCTCTGGGGTAAGCTGGTTTGGAACGCTCCCTTCTGCGCCATTGCCAGCATCACAGGGACTACGGTTAAGGACATCATTGAATCTGATTCTTTAAAAAACCTGGCCGTTGGCTGTATGGAAGAAGTGAGGGAAGCCGCGAGGACCGTAGGGATTAATCTAGGACCTTCCATTGTGGCAGAAACTCTAAATCTCTCTCACAGCCTGGGGGACTTTAAACCTTCCATGCTCCAAGACCTGGAGGCAGAAAAGCCATTAGAATACGAGGCATTAAACGGTATCGTCGTGAAGGTGCTGGGCCAGGCTAGAAAGGAAGCCCCCTTCAATCAAACTTTCTGTGCACTCTTGCAGTTTCTCGACAAAAAAATCCGCGTCCTAAAATCCATGCCGAATTAGAAACCCGCTCATTACTGCAAACGGCGAGTTCCCACAGCGTACCGGATCGGGTCATCAAATCCAGCATCCCTAAATCCCCTCAACCTAAGGTGGCAGCTATCGCATTGACCGCAGGCCAGGTCGTCCGGCGTGGGGTCATAGCAACTCCAGGTGAGGGAAAAATCCAGCCCCAACTCTTTCCCCTTTTTAATGATATCTGCCTTCGTCATTCGAATAAGGGGAGTGTGAACTTTTATCTTCATCCTGCCCTCCACCCCTGACTTGGTGGCTAAATTTGCCATGTTTTCGAAGGCTTGGATGTATTCTTCCCGGCAGTCTGGATAGCCACTGTAATCAAGTTGGTTGGCGCCAAAATAGATGTCTTCGGATTCGATCTTTTCCGCCAAGGATAAGGCAAAAGAGAGGAAGATGGTGTTGCGCGCTGGGACATAGGTAACCGGTATACCACGAGATATCTCCTCCGGTTCCCGTCCCTTGGGTACATCAATCTGATCGGTCAGGGCGGAGCCGCCGACAGCCCTGAGATCGAAATCGATAATCAAGTGGTTCCCGACCTCGAACGAAGCGGCAACCCTTTTCGCGGCGTCAATCTCTCGCCCGTGCCTTTGACCATAACGGAAGCTAAGGGCATGGATTTCATAACCCTCCCTATATGCTACAGCCATAGCAGTGGAGGAGTCGACCCCACCACTTAAAAGGACCACGGCCTTTTTGCTCGGCATAACCCAATGGTAAGGAGGCCAGGTAAAAAAGACAAGGAAGAAAGGCACTCGGAGAACCCACAGTGCCCACAGATTAGTTGACCCAGGACATAATTTATGTCTATACTTTTCCTTTAAATCCAGGGGCTTTGAGAGGCTATGCTATTCGATTTTGCCAACGTTTTGGTCTTCATGATCATTGGTGCCGCCTTTGTAGGCGTTAACCTCTTGATAGGCCGCTTTCTACGTCCCTCCAACCCCCAAATACGGAAACTTGAATCCTATGAGTGCGGGGAGCCGTCCACCGGCAGCGCCTGGGTAAACTTTAACGTCCGGTTTTATATAGTTGCCCTCATCTTTATTATTTTCGAGATTGAGATTGCCTTTATCTTTCCCGTAGCCGTTGTCTTTCGACGATGGATCGAAGACGGGCGAGGACTGTTTGCCTTCGTTGAAATTTTTATCTTCATAGGAATCCTCATGATTGGTCTCGCCTATGCCTGGAGGAAAGGTGACCTGGAGTGGATTAAAAAGGTGAAGACTTAGAATAAACGGCTGGAGTCTTAAATATGGAGGCGAGCAAGATCTACGAACGGGTGGCGCAGAAGTTTCCGGGCAAGGTCACCGGATTTAATGGAGAGGCCCTAGACCCGTACTTCCAGGTTGAATCGGCGGCAATCGTTGAGGTGTGTCGTTATCTCAAGGACGATGGGGATCTGAATTTCAAGATCCTCTCTGATCTTACCGGGCTGGATTTCCCTAAGGAAAACAAGATTCAGGTAGTCTACCATCTCTATTCCTACACTCCGCAACATCAAATCGTCCTTAAAGCCGATCTATCCAGAGAAGAGCCCCGCATCGCCACAGTCGAGAAGGTATGGAAAGTAGCAAATTGGCTAGAGCGGGAAGTCTTTGACCTCTTTGGTGTTTTCTTTGAAGGGCACAGCGATCTCCGAAGAATCATGCTACCCGAGGACTGGATAGGGCATCCCCTGCGCAAAGACTTTGTTGAACAGGAAGAGTACGACGGTATCAGCACCCAAAGGGAAGCGTTGGTGCAAGAGGTGCTGCGTTAGAAAAGAGGATGCCTTTATTATGAATGAAACCGCCTCTACCGAAACGAAAGCCTTTCACACCGAGGATATGACCCTCAATGTGGGGCCACAACACCCGAGCACCCATGGGGTGCTTCGCTTCGTGGTCAAGACCGACGGTGAGGTCATACGAGAGGCCATTCCGGATGTGGGCTATCTCCATCGATCTATTGAAAAGATCGGTGAAAAGGTCACCTGGCATGGGTTTGTCCCCTACACCGATCGGGCCGATTATCTTGCAGCGATGTTCGCCAATCAGGGCTTTTGCATGGCAGCGGAGAGGCTTGCCGGAATCGAAGTGCCCAGGCGCGGTGAGTTTTGCCGTGTGATCGCCTGCGAGCTCAATCGCATCGCCAGCCACCTTATATCGCTGGGTACCTTCGGCCAGGATATCGGGGCCGTCACACCGTTTATCCACGCCCTAAGGGAAAGGGAGGCCATCAACGACCTGATGGAGGAGATCTGTGGGGCAAGGCTCACATACAACTATCTGAGAA
>JAZFYO010000264.1:0-2613 GCA_036443615.1 Binatia bacterium
TGCGCATGGACCTGGCCTGGCATCACTGGTCGCTGATGCTCGTTTGTGTAGCGTTCATGGGCTACAGCGAGGGATACATGGGGTTCCAGCGCGGGTTCTCGCCGCGGGTCGTTGCTCGGGCCCGCTATTTGCGGGAGCACCCGACGCTGGTGAGGGTCGTGGCGGCACCGCTGTTCTGTATGGGGTTCTTCCACGCACAACGCCGGCGGCTCATGATCTCCTACTCCCTGACCCTCGGCATTATAGTGCTGATCTTGGTGGTGCGACTCCTCCCCCAGCCGTGGCGCGGCATCCTTGACGCCGGTGTCATCGTCGGTCTGGCCTGGGGATTCGTGGCGTTGCTTATCTTCGCTGTCCAAGGGCTGAGATCTGGTGACTATGACTACTCGCCCGAGGTGTCCGAGGTCGAGGAGGGCTGAGGAATAGGTGAGACTAGGTCGTGTAAGGGGGAAATGGTCACCCTGAGGTACCCGGGTTTGACGGGCACTGAATTAAGCGGCACCATTCATCGACTCAACCATTACTGGACTCTGATAACCCAGCGATTGGTGAATCCTCTGACGGTTGTACAATCCGGTATAATGATGTCAGGCTTTTTCAATTTGCTTTATGTCGGAGAGATAGCAGAGAGAAACAATATCACATAATTAAAACCTGACACCATACCTATTGATACAGCCGATGCCTCAGGTGTTCTTGATTTGAGACTTATCACGAGAGGGGGTCACGGAAGATCGGGCTTCCTGCGTCACGGGGATCGCCTCCTTTTGGTTAGCTCCAATGACCGTCAGCAGCGGCGTATCTTCACAAGTTACCGTTAGATGGAACACATCTGCTCTTTGGTAATGACCTGTAATATCACGCATGAGGCTTCTTTCGTCGAATGCATTCAGGTCTACCTCCGCATATAGGATCTGTTCTTCACCAGCTAGTGGCCTGGCCAGATACTCGGCCCCGGGCCCAACGATCGCTGATCCTCCGCCATTACTTTCGCATATGGCGGCCTTTCCCCCGCTGTCGCACAGCATGGCCTTGATCTTGTCGTTCAGCACTCCGGCCGCATTGATCACCACCAAGTTTTCCTCCAAACTGTGAGCCCTGGCATTGATATTCTTGGTCTCGTACATGGCCCGTGCGTGGCCGGCAGAGAAGTTTGCCGGCCAGCTGCCGATGTGGAAGCGCTCTTTCATGGCAATGAGAGCAAAGCGAGCGGGGGTATTGGAATGTTCTCCGCAGATCAGGCCCCCGAGTCTCCCCCAAGGGTTATCGATACACGCCAGTGCATGGCGCCGCATACCAGGGGCATGGACGACCCGTTCGGCATGGGTAGGAACGAGCTTTTGGTGTTTTGCCGCCAGAACCCCATTCGGTGTAATGAAAAGCTGCGTGTTATAGAGGGTGCTGGAGGCTTCGGTGCTGCGTTCACAGACTCCCATGACCACAAATGCCTCCACCTTGCGGGAGATCTCACAGAGCGCATCGACCTCTGCCCCAGGAACGGTGATAGCGTTACGAAGTAACTCCTGGCTAAACTGCTGGGCCCGTCTGTTTATCGCTGGCTCAAAATGGAATCAATAGGGATGAGCTGGAATAAAGCCTTCGGGAAACCCAATAATGCGGGCCACGCGCCCACCAGCTTCTTCTATTAGACGACACGCTTTTTCAATGGGAGCGTTTCTGTCGAGAAACACCGGCGCAGTCTGCACTGCAGCTACCTTGAGTGTTGCCATCGATGATCCCTCCCTTCAAATGACAGCGAACCTATAGTCTTTTAACAGACTCATACACTATAAAATAAAGACAGCAAACTCCCTTTGAAAGCCCCCAAGTCAAAGTTACCCACTGATAAAGCGTGACAACCCCCTACCAATACTAGCCTTTCTCAGATGCTTTTTATCACCGAGTGCTAAGGGTTGTTACCTGGTGTTGGCACAAATCAGGAACATTTTCCTGCTTGCCTATTCCCTGGCTGAAACACGTTGGCCGGGGACCCCATCCCCGGTGGTGAGGAGTCCACTTATCCCAACAGGATCGCGTGTGCGCGTTTCCTACGAGGCCCCCGATAGGTTTTATTGTCCTTTTAGGACCGCTCAGAAGCAATTGATTAATTGTCACTTCTATTTGGCCCCGGACCCGCTCTGGGCCTGGGTTTGCTCAGTTTTAGACCCCCAGGACTCAATTAATGAGCTATTGAATTGCATCCTACGTGTCATTTGAAAGAAAACGGCGGCCCGATGTGGAACCGCAGCTCTCGAACAATGCAGAATTTCCTTGCTCGTGCAATCCGGCTTTATGAGCAAGAGCCGGGGAGCCTTTCGACTCCTCCCGGCTTGGAGTGTACGTGCAACGGTGGGTGAGGTGGGCCGGTACGGTGGTTTGAGAAGACCGTCGTGTTTAATGGGAGACCCTGGTCAATTCTCTTAGAGCCCGGACCCGTGTGGGGCGTGGGTTTGCTAGGTCGGTCGGTTGGTAGACAATGAATCCTGCATTTTCGTCATCCCTTACTTGTCTACCATCTGAGTGACCAACAGTCGAAACGGAAAGTGCCAGGTCAAGTTGGTCTGGAGACTCGCCTTTGTTAAATGAACCGTCCATCTCGCTGACATCTTTCAG
>JAZFYO010000265.1:0-5047 GCA_036443615.1 Binatia bacterium
GCTGCCGAGATGCTCGAGAAGCTGGCGGGGGCCGGCAGCTTGAGCAAAGCGGATTTTGAGGCTCGCTTCAGTTCATCGGTGAGGGGATAGGTGCAGAACTAAGAATCAAGTTATATCAAACACGGGGGTTAAATCCCCGTGGTCGACCACAGGGGAAAGCTGCCGCTTCTCCCCGTTGGAAACCCCATCGGCTTTGTGCCCGCCTCAAGAGGCGGGGTTTACATTGAATCAGTAGGCTTAAACATTAGCGGCTAAAGGATCTTGAAGATGCCTTTGCCGATTAGAGCGATCGCCGCGCACAGAAGAAGCAGCTGCAAAGCTGTGTAGAACCGCTCAGCGCTGGAAGCATGGAAGAAGCGTGTCCCTGCCCAGGTTCCAAGAAACACCACCGGCATTAGGAGGGCTGCTTCAATCAACAGCTTCAGTGAAATCAGCCCGGCCATCGCCAGGAGCAAGATGCGTCCTGATATGAATATGCCTGAAAGAATGAGGTTGGTGCCGCGAAGCGTCTCAGGCGTCGCACAGGCAAATTTTAGATATGCCACCAGGAAATAGATGCCTCCGCCTCCGCTGATTGTCCCTACAGCGCCGGAAGTTGCAGCAAGCGATGACGTTACTGTGCGGGAGCGAAGGTCAACCGTACTTGCGAGCCGCTCCAGTAGTTTCAAACGGTCCATCAGGACAGTCGAGCTGATCACCAATCCCATAATTAGTGTAAGCCAATCGGCGGCCAATAAGATGAACAACCATGTGCCGACGCCGATGCCGACAAGCATACCGACGATCAGCGGTCGGGTTACTTTCCAGTCTGCTGCATTGAGGCCTTGGGGAAATAGATGAATCTGGGCAATGGAGGCTGTCAGGATTACGAGCAGAATGGCGTGATGCGGGCCGAGCACCCAGGTTGTCAGCAGAACGATTGGCATGTTAGAGCCGAATCCAAACACACCCCGAATGAAGAAGCCGATAAAATGTGAGGCGAATACGAATACGATTGCCCATGTGGGGACATCAGCAAAGGGGGTGACATGAAAGTCAGGAAACATAGCGTCGAGCAGCGATAGTAGAGAAGTATAGCGAAAAACACCGGATACCTAACGGCGGAGTTACTCTAACAGGGGTGACCCACGGAATCGACCATGTCTGTGAATTTTTTGGGCCGTTCAAGGATTGCGACTTCGAAGTCACGCTTTTCCCGGGAGGACCAGGTGGTGGGGGATTCGTCTACCAGAACTGCGTCGTCCCTGACCCGGGCGATGACGAGAGGGTGACCAAAGGCAAGATCAAGATTCGATAAATTAACGGTGAAAAACGCAGGAAAGAATCCTCAAGATGTGGGGGCACTCGATATCAACGTCGTTGCCCACACAGCCTTTTCAGCAAAGGGTGAATGCTAACGGGGCTTTTGGTTAGGGGGCGCCTTCACAGACACGGGACCAGCAAAGAGATTAGGGGTATTACTCCTGGACTGGGCCTCTTCCCTGGTCACAATGCCCCGGGTGACCAGATCCGTCAGGGCCATATCCATGGTCTGCATCCCGGCCTTCTGGCTCACCTGTATGGTCCCCACCAGCTGATGGATCTTTTCCTCACGGATGAGGTTTCGCACGGCCGTTGTCCCGGTCATGATTTCCACGGCCGCCACCCTTCCTTCCCCCTTTTTCTTGAGCAGGGTCTGGGTGAAGACCGCCTCGATCGACTCGGCAAACTGCGTGCGGATTTGGGCCTGCTGAGCAGGGGGAAAAACGTCGATGATCCTGTTCACCGTGTCCGGCGCACTGGAGGTATGGATGGTCGCGAAGACCAAATGACCGGTCTCGGCCGCAGTCAGCGTCAACTGAATGGTTTCCAGGTCTCGCATCTCCCCGACCAGTATGACATCAGGATCCTCTCGTAGGGCAGCCCTCAGGGCATTGGCAAAAGAGTGGGTATGGGCCCCGAGTTCTCTCTGGTTAACCAGACATTTTTTTGATTTGTGCACAAACTCAATAGGGTCCTCAATGGTGAGGATATGGCCTTCAAAGTCTTCATTGATAAAATCCATCATCGCTGCCAGAGTAGTGGACTTCCCCGAACCCGTCGGACCGGTAATCAGGACCAGGCCCTTCTCTCTTTGACAGAGCTCCCTCATAATCCGCGGCATCCCCAATTGCTCCAGGCTCAGGATCTTTTCGGGAATAGTACGAAAGACCGCTGCCTCTCCCTTCTGCTGCATGAACAAGTTGACTCGAAAGCGAGCCACGTCTCCCAAGTGAAAGGAGAAATCGATATCACGGCGCTCCTCGAACCCCTTACGCTGCGCATCGGTCATGATGTCAAAGAGCATACCGTGCACCTGCTCCTGGGACAGCGGTGGATTTTCTAGATTCTTCAAATCGCCATTGATACGCAGCCTGGGAGGCTCGCCTGAACTCAAGTGGACATCCGACGCCCCCTGCTCAACACCAAAGGCCAATAGTTGAGTAATATCCATAAGTGATTCCTCCGCTTGTGCGGTATATTAGGATAACACAGCGAGCAAAAACAATGCCAACAGGCTAACTGAGCATGCCAAACTTCAATTCACATAGGATTGCTGATGATAAATTGTCGAAAAATGACACCGGTTAGTTTATTTCTTGCCTTTTTTACTAAAAACGGCTACGTATGCCTCAATCCACGGTGAATAAAATGGCCTTGTCAGGAAGAGTTGCACTAGTCACCGGGGGGGGAACCGGCATTGGCAAGGCCACCGCCAAGACCCTCGCTGATAGCGGAGTCAGGGTAGCCATAGCCTCTCGCAACCCCTCTCATCTCGAGGAGGCTAAGGGGGCATTACAAGGCCTAGGCCATTCGATCCTGGCCATTCAGGCAGACGTCAGGAAAAAAGAGGATGTTCAAAGGGCCGTTGGAAACGTCTATGATACCTGGGGAGCCATCGACATTCTCGTCAACAACGCGGGCCTCTCTGGCCTCAATTTAATTGACGATCAGGATGACACTCGGTGGTATGATATTCTGGAAACAAATCTCACAGGGGTTTATCTCATTACCAAAGAGACCCTGCGGGTCATGAAGGACAACCACGGCGGCCGAGTCATCAACATCTCTTCGGTGCTAGGAAAGATCGGCGTCTCAGGATATACCGGATACTGCGCCAGCAAACACGGAGTGATCGGCTTCACCAAGGCCCTTGCCCTGGAAGTCACAAATCGCGGCATTACTGTGAACGCGATCTGCCCCGGTTGGGTCGACACGGAGATGGCCCGCTCCGGTATGAGCGATTCCGCCGCCTATCAGGGAGTGACCGTTGAGGAATTTAAAAAACATGCACTGGAGGCAGTCCCTATAAAGAGATTCCTGGAACCAGAAGAGATCGCTCAGCTAGTACTCTACCTCGCCTCCGACAAGGCCAGCGGTATCACCGGCCAGGCGATCAACATCTGCGGCGGACAGACGATGGTATAAAAACATGGATGATCGTGAGCTAAAAAATATCGCCAAGGAACTAAGGGTAGACATCATTCGCATGCTGGTCGAAGCAGGCTCCGGACATCCGGGAGGATCGCTTTCCTGCATCGATATTCTTACTACGCTATTTTTTTACAAAATGCGCCACAGGCCCGAAGACACAGAATGGGCCGACCGTGATCGTTGCATTCTCTCCAAGGGCCACTGTGTCCCGGCCCTTTATGCAGTCCTGTCCAAGGCGGGATATTTCCCCCGGGAAGAACTTCTATCCCTCAGAAAGCTGAACAGCCGCCTCCAGGGTCACCCGGACCGCCATCGGTTCCCCACCTTGGAGGCCTCTACCGGCTCGCTGGGTCAGGGACTCTCCATCGCAGTCGGCATGGCACTGGCTGGCAAGGTTGGGAAGAAGAGCTTTCGGGTTTACTGTGTGATCAGCGACGGAGAGTGCCAATCTGGTCAGATTTGGGAGGCCTCGATGGCCGCGCCCAAGTTTAAACTCGACAACCTGTGTGTCTTGCTTGATTATAACAAGATTCAACTCAGCGGAGCCGTAAAAACCATCATGAACCTGGAACCCCTAATGGACAAATGGCGAGCCTTCAACTGGAACATCATGGAGATCGATGGACACGACTTCAAGGCAATCATGCACGCACTCGATCAATCGGAGAGAGTGAAAGACAGGCCAAGCTTGATCCTCTCCCAAACCATAAAGGGGAAAGGCGTCTCGTATATGGAAGGGAAATGGGAATGGCACGGAAAGGCACCGAATCGGGAAGAGGGAGAAAAGGCGATTCAAGAAATCCTCTCCCAAAGCTAATCTCTGTTGACTGCTCCCTGATCACAGGAGAGGTGGTACGAGGAACGGTAATATGAGTTCGAAAGCAACACGCGTAGCATTCGGTGAGACCCTAGCCCGATTGGGAGGGGAAAACTCCGACATCGTGGTCTTGGATGCGGACCTCAGCAAGTCCACCATGACGGACTACTTTGCCAAGAAGTATCCTGACCGTTTCTTCGACGTAGGCATCGCTGAGGGAAACATGGTGGGAATGGGAGCAGGCATGGCCCTGGCAGGAAAGATTCCATTTATATGTAGCTTTTCCTGTTTTGTTGGAGGCCGATTCGAGCAGATCCGAATGTCTGTTGGCTATAATCGGGCCAACGTCAAAATCGTAGGTACTCATGCAGGCATTGGAATCGGGGAGGACGGCTATAGCCAGATGGCCATCGAAGACATCGCGCTAATGCGCACCCTTCCCAACATGGTTGTAATCCAACCAGCAGATGGGGTGGAGACCGAACGCGCTGTGGAATACATCGTGGGCCATCAAGGGCCGGTGTTTTTACGCCTCATGCGCCAGAAGGTGGAGGATATTAACCCGCCTGGTTACGAATTTCGCTTTGGCAAAGGGGCCGTATTGCGTGATGGAAAGGATCTGACCCTCATGGGAACCGGAGGGATATTGGATAACACGCTAAAGGCGGCGGATATCCTGGACCGGAAGGGAATTAGGGCCCAGGTTGTTAATATCCACACCATCAAGCCTATTGATCGCGCACTGATAACTGAGATCGCTCTACGCCACGGTAGAAT
>JAZFYO010000266.1:0-2061 GCA_036443615.1 Binatia bacterium
CTGCCATCCTGCGCTCCCCAGATGTGATGGAGTCGAGACCCCCTTTGTCCGATATCAGATCATCGAGATAACCATCCAATACGGGAGCGAGCCATCGGTCCTCGGGTCTCAGCGCCCTGCGTTTCCAGAACGAACGCCAAGGGTTTTTTACGGCATTCAGGTTGCCAACTGGTCCGCTTCTTCCCTTCTTTCCAGCCATCTTCACTCTTTCCTTATGATCGAACCGAATACGAATTCTATGGCTTAATCGCCCCCAAGATTTGCCCCCAACCAAAAATGATTTGTGGAATCAACAACTTTCATCGCTGTCACCGCGGCTCATATCCGCGTTGTCGAGGGTTCGAGTCCCCCCACCGCCACCAAACTTTTCTTTAGATCAACGCGGGACCCAGAGACCCTCGGGGCGCCGGTGGATCTCATGCACAAACAGCTCAGGGGAAACCGGATTGGTTTTTGTCTTGTATTGTGGACATGGTTCAAATAAACTACGCGTTTATACAGCCTGTGGCCACTCATAACCCAAGCGTAAAGGTATGGTTTTAATTCCTGTTGCGGTATTGGTTCTCCTGCTGGCCCTGATATTCTACGCGGCCTGGTGGGAGGCATACAAAAAGAAATGAGCTGGGGCAACGGATCCCTTCCCTTCGTAGTGTGAAAAGGGACTCAGCCCTGCAGTCTTCCTAGCCCTCCCCTACCGGGGAGGTCCCAACTATGGTAGAACCTCGAGTTCGCCTCTATCTAATTGACGGAAGCTCCTACATCTTCCGAGCCTTCTTTGCCCTCCCGCCGATGTCTAACTCCAACGAATTGCCTACTCAGGCAATCTATGGATTTACCACCATGACTCTAAAGTTCCTCAAGGAGCATCAACCCGAAATGTTGGCTGTAGTCTTGGACGCAGGACGCGAGACCTTCCGAAACGAGATCTATCACGAATATAAGAGTAACAGGCCGGAGGCACCGCCGGATCTAATTCCTCAGTTCCCCTATATCCGAAAGGTTCTCCAGGCCATGAATATCCCGGCATTAGAATTGGCAGGATTCGAGGCAGACGACCTTATCGCGACCCTAGCCAAAAAATTTTCTTCCCAAGAAACCGAAGTCGTTATAGTCTCCGGAGACAAAGATCTGATGCAGCTCGTGGGGGAATCCATCCGGCTCCTGGACACGGTGAAGTCAAAGTGGATCGGCGTTGAAGAGGTCAAGGAGAAGTTTGGCGTGGAGCCGCATAAGGTGGTGGAAGTCATGGGGCTCATGGGAGACCCGACTGATAACATCCCGGGCATTAAAGGAATCGGGGAGAAGACCGCGATTCCTCTGATCCAGAAGTTTGAAAACCTGGAAAACCTCTTTGACCACCTGGATGATCTGGATAAGGTGGGGATAAAGAGCTCAGCACGGATACGAAAGGCTCTCATGGAAGGCAAAGAGGACGCTTTGATGAGCCGGAAATTGGCAACTGTGAGAACCGATGTCCCTCTCCATATCGAACTAGAACAGCTACGCTACCAGGGTTTCAGTAATAAAAATCTGCGTGAGCTTTATACCGAGCTGGAGTTCAACCAACTCCTGAAGGGTCTCTGAGGCCAATTTTATACCTTTTCAGCTTTCCCGTGCACAGGGCTCTATTGGCCAGGAAAGAGGGGGAAGTTCATTGATTCAGAAAGAGAGACTGAGGGATCTGCTAATCGAGCTGGTGCAAATAGACAGCATCTCCCGCAAGGAGAGAGATATAGCCCTCCGCCTCAAGAAAGAGATGGAGGAGCTGGACGGAGAGGTGTGGATTGATGACGCCGGAGAAAAGGTTGGTGGAAACGTGGGCAATGTGATTGCCCGTTTTCATGGTAACAGCCCAGGCTCAGAACCCATTTTTCTATCCGCCCACATGGACACCGTTGTCCCCGGAGAAGGGGTGGTTCCTGTTCTGGAAGGAAACATACTGCGCAGTGATGGTCGGACCGTCCTGGGCGGCGATGACAAGAGCGGCGTTGCGATTATCTGTGAGGCCTTACGGGCCATCCGCGAGAACAATATTCCGTCCAGCGACATCGACGTGGTGTT
>JAZFYO010000267.1:0-4121 GCA_036443615.1 Binatia bacterium
TCCTGGAAAGCCGGGTTAAACAGATCCAGGAACTCCAACCCCCTGAGCTGGCGGCTGACCGGATCGAACGCTTGATCGGACCATCCAAGTTCTGAACTCAGCCAGTCCAATTGTCGGAGCGGGATAGTGGTCTCAACTCCGAGGGGAGCAGGATAAGCGGGCCTTGGCGATCCTGGAGAAAGCGTTGGGGCCAGAGCATCTGCACGTGGCCCAAAGCCTGGAGAATTAGTCGGCCCTGCTACTGGAAACGGGCCGCGATGCCGAAGCCGAAACACTCGAAGCTCCCGCCCAGGCGGTTCGGGCGAAACACGCGCAGGAGAATTAGTTGCCATGCGGGAAGTGAGACAGACCTTAGGACCAAAGCCAACCCTGGATCATTCACCTGAGATTGGTCTCCACCATCATTTCAATTAGCTTTCCAAAAGAGACTTCCGGTTGCCATCCGAGTTTAGCCTTCGCCTTGCTGGTATCACCCACCAGGAAATCCACTCAGCCGGTCGAAACAATTTCTTGTCAGTGACAACATATCCTTCCCATATTCAGCGATGCCTGGTGCCCCATATCAGACATTGTGCCTTCGAGTGGTTTTGGGTTCCAGGATATCCGCCACCCAGCGCGGTGGCCTAGTCAGTGCGCTCCGCAAGGGTCTGTGTTGAAGCCCTACTCACCATGGAAGGGGAGGTTGTGGCAAGAATTTACCCTTTCAGGCACCCCTTTGCCCGGCAGCCTCCTCAGATCCGGCCTCGGCCATGAGTCAGCCACGAGTATCTTGACAGGGGCCGGGGAAAGAGCTAAGGAAAGGCTCCCTGTGGGGCTTCCTTAGCGTGCTGGGGCTGCCCATCTCGAAAGCAAAGTCCTATCACCAATTTTGTGTTGTGACCCTACGGACACCCCCTAGCAACCCATAATACTTACTTGTCGTGGTTGACGTGAAGGCCAAAGCAGTGCGTTTCGTATTGCACTATTTGGGGAGGCAGCGACGTGGAGCCATACAACCATGGAGCAGGGGACGCAACAGCGAGTCCGAGAAAATGCTCTCGGAAATGAAAGCCTGCTCATTACCTCTCCGGTTATTTCTCTCTACTGGGTCTCTGCTTGGCTTCCAACACTTTGCAACCTTTGCATATCTTCTCTGAAGGTCTTGAAGAGCTGATGTGCTACATACCCCCAGTTTAATTCCTTTTCGACTCTGAGCCGTCCGGCCCGGCCAAGTTCCCTGCGGAGCTCCTCGCAAGTGAGGAGCCGCTTGATAGCATCAACGATGTCAGGCACTTGCGGAGGAGCCTCGATCAGAAGACCCGTTTCTCCGTCCTTTACCGCATCCGTCACTCCACCAAAACGGCAAGCGACAACGGGTTTGCTACAAGCAGCTGCCTCCACGAATGAAATCCCGAATCCCTCGATCAAATCAGTGCGGTCTGGGATTGGGTGCGGAAACATCACAAATATGTCGCATAAGTTGTACCAAAAGACTACCTCATTCTCTCGGACCTGGCCCAGGAATCTGACTCGATCCCGGAGGCCAAGGGAAGCGGCCAGTCTAACGAGATGGTTATATTCAGGTCCATTTCCGATCACCACGTAGAGGAGATCTGAGAATTCACGGCACAAGTGCGAGAGTGCTTCAATGGCGAAGTGAACTCCTTTGTGTGGGTCTAGACGACAGACTGTAAGAAGAACCCGCTTATCGGCGACCCCGAAGTGCCTCTGCAGATCTTGTGAGACTTCCCTGGGACGGAATAGGTGAGGGTCAGCACCGTTATGCACAACATGGATTCGTTCGGACCGAATCCCCTGGGACCGCAAAAGATCGGCCGTATAGTGGCTCACCGCAAAAATGCCCGCTGCGTTTTCAAAGACAGGAAGTTTTAAGAATGAAAGATGGTACTTGAGCCTCCGTCTAAAAGTGTGCCTGTCATCGAGGAATTCTGAAGCATGTGCAGCCAAATAGTAGGGACATCTAAATAGACGCCACAGGCAGTAGGCAATGAATCCAGAGGGGAACCAGGCGCTTGCAAAAATAACGATCTCTTCACGATATTGACGCACCAGCCTCAGACAAACATAAAAGATGAGGAGTTCCCTTAAAACAATAATATCCGGTACTCGTTCCACACGAAAGGGTTCGTGGACATGTTCGCCACTCACGGAGCCCTTGCGGAATCGGGGCGCCACAACCGTAAGCCGGCAAATTAACGCGAGCTGTCTGGCGATGTTTTTGGTGTATGTAGCAATTCCACCAACCAACGGCGGGAAATCTGTGGAGATCAATAGGACATTCAAGGCTGAATCTTGACCCCAATTCCGCGAATGAAGAAATCCCCGTAGGAAGAAACCTGGATCTTTTCCAGCGGCTGCTTGCAGAGCCAGTTGTAAATCTCGTCCTTATCATAATAGGCCGTAAGGGGGGCAGACAACCTGTCAAACCAATCCGTGCGATAAGTGAGCCAGTTGTGTTTTGCATACTCCCGGAAGTGAGATGGCATGGGGAAATGAAGATATCTGGTAGCAAGCACCGCCGGGTAAAATGAGGTGGCGGCCACTAATGAGACAACTCGCTGCACAGAGAGCGGCAGCCGCTTTGTAATGATTCTTGGGATCTCCAGAATCTGTTTTCTCAAACTTTTCTTATAGACCCAGATGGCTATCCTGCCTCCTGGTTTGAGACACTCCATCAAGGCTGCAAAACCACGATAGGGGTCGGGAACGTGCTGCAAGACGCCCAGGCAAAACACCACATCAAAGAAGTTCCTCTGAAAAGGTAGTGCGTAAATACTAGCGTGAACAATGTGAATCCCCACTTTTTCTTTAGTTCTCTCGAAGGCGGTCAGGACCGCCTCAGAAAGATCGGTCCCGATCACAGTTTCCGCACCCCAAACAATCTTTAGTTCTTCGCAGTGCCGGCCTCCCCCGCAACCAGCATCCAGGACCAACCTCCCTGAGAAAAAATCGGCGGAAAGATCTTCAGCCATCGCCGCGAGATTAGAGGCATCGTATTGTGCGAAGGTCGTCCACTCCTCCCCAAAAACTTTCTGGGTTCGACATTCCATGGCCGCTATTCGCCCCACAAACCGTGGGATTCCATCTTCTATCGGAAATCGATGCTGCTGCCGACAGCTCAGTTGTCCAGAAAGTATTTCCTCACCCTCCCAAACGCCGCCCTCAAGCGTTACTTTGTTTAGGCAGTTTGGACAGGACAGCAATTTGAGGAGTTCCTTTTTCATGGCTCTTCTCTGGGCGTCCGACGAGTGCTAAGGAGTGCCTTTGAGAAACTTACCTTGCGGCCTTCAGGCTTGCCCCCACCCTTTCTAAAAGCCATTCTCTACGGTGTCCCAGCCATCTTCCTCGAATGAATGCGGTGCCATCCATTAGCTTAACATAGAGAATAGTCCTACGCTGTAGCTGGAGGATTGAATACGATGGATCACTGCTGTCCGGTTGATTTTTGCGACAATGGCCGAGACGTCGATTTGAGATCCCGATGGCCAAGCATACTCCAGTGCTCAGTCAGTTGCTCCGGTACGTCCCCCGCGATGAGTTCCGAGCCATCGTGCAGCGGCACCAAGCCGATAAAGGAGTAGAAACTTTTCCTGCTGGAAACAATTTGTGGCTCTTTTTTAGGGGCAATTAACCGGACAGCATCCGGCTCCCTTGGGGGCTTCCTTAGCGTGCTGGGGCTGCCCATCCCGAAAGCAAAGTCCTATCACCCGCTCACAGGAGTATAGATGCTGGAAGTTGTCTTGGTGGATTCGACCTCCCCAAGCTGCTCCCCTGCCGTCACCGTGGCACCCACGTTCGGCATCTCGACAAACACGATGTCCCCGAGGGCATCCTGTGCAAAATTGCTGATCCCCACGGTGGCCTGCTTCCCTTCAACGCGAACCCATTCATGTTCCTGATGATAGCGGAGATCTGTCGGCTCCATAGTCTCCTCTTCTCGAAGCTCAACCTTAGCCTCAGTCGAACCCTTCCCCGAAAGTCTTAGAAATAGTTGCGCGATCCTATGTGTCGGCCCCCCTTCTTGTCAAGGAAGCGGGAGCGGATCTGCCATATAGATCAAGCCAACCTCGGGATCGAGTCCGACACGGTCCAAGCCTGACTGTATGCGATCCCACGGCCGC
>JAZFYO010000268.1:0-2921 GCA_036443615.1 Binatia bacterium
GTCTTCGTGCTCTCAGCGACCGGCGGCTCCGCATCGTTGTGGAGCTCTCGTTTGCTGATCCGCATCCCGTTCCTTATCACCGCGGCGGCATTCTATGGCTACATCGTTGATGGCGTCCGTCGCGAGCGACAGCGCGCGCGTGAGGAGGCGGAAACAGTGGCGCACCTTGAGGAGGTCCAACATGAGCTTTCTGAACGCGCACAGCAGTTGGAACGGGCTAATGAGGACCTGGCACGAGAAATCTCGGAACGGGAGCGCGCAGAGCAGGCTTTGAAGGCGGCCAAGGACTATGCACAAGGCCTCATCGGCAGCTCTTTAGACATGATCGTTTCCACGGACGTCAGCCGGAATATCGTCGAGTTCAATCAAGCCGCCGAAGATGGCTTCGGATATAGCAAAGCGGAAGTAGTAGGCAAACCCATTAGCATTTTGTATGCAGACCTATCTGAGGGCTTGCGGGTCCAGGCGGATCTACGGAACAATGACAGGTTTGCAGGAGAGGTCAGGAACAAGCGGAAAAACGGGGAGGCCTTTTATGCTTTTTTCTCTGCGTCAGTGATTCGTGACGCAAACGGCACGATTGTGGGCGGCGTGAGTGTATCGCGAGACATCACCGAGTCCAAGCAGGCGGAGGAAGTGCTTGAACGGCTCAGTCGTCAAAACGAACTGATCTTGAAGTCGGCCCCCGAGGGGATTTACGGCCTCGATCTGGAGGGAAAGACTACCTTTATCAATCCGGCTGGAGCACGCATGATCGGGTGGGAGGTCGAGGACCTCATCGGCAAGCCCCAGCACGCTATCCTGCACCACTCGAAACCGGACGGAACTCCCTACCCCCGGGACGAGTGCCCCATCTATGCGGCGTTTAAGGACGGGACAGTTCGCCATGTGGATACGGAGGTCTTTTGGCGAAAGGACGGCACGAGCTTCCCGGTAGAGTATACGAGCACCCCGATTCGAGACGAAAATGCCGAGTTCGTGGGGGCGGTCGTCACCTTCCGCGACATCACCGAGCGCAAGCGGGCGGAGGAGGCCTTGCGCAGGTATAAACACATAGTAGCGGGGACCAACGATTTCATGGCGTTCCTTGACAGAGACTATAGGTTTCAAGCGATCAATCAATCGTATCTTCAGGCCTTCGGGAAGAAAAGGGAAGAGATTATCGGGAATACGGCAGAGGCGCTTTTCGGAACTGAGGTCTTTGAAACAATTCTCAAACCATATCAGGACCGGTGTCTGTCTGGCGAGGAGGTGTTCTTCGAGGCGTGGTTGGACTTCCCTGTCAGGGGACGTCGGTTCATGGATGTCCACTATAACCCGTTCCGGGAGCCGGACGGTTCCATCGCCGGCATTGTGGTGAGCGTCCGCGACAACACCGACCGGAAGCAGGCGGAAGAAACGATGCGCTTGATCGTCGAGGGGACTTCTTCGGTGACTGGCAAAGATTTCTTCCACTCCCTCGTCAGACATCTAGCGGTTGCAGTCCAGGCACGTTTTGTATTCATCTCTGAGTTGGTGGATGAGGATGGGAAGAGAGTCCGCACTCTTGCGTTCTGGACGGGTAAAGACTTCGCCAAAAACTTTGAGTACAACACGAAAGGTACTCCCTGTGAGAACGTCATCATAGGCAAGGGGCTGTCCTACTACACCGAGGGCGTGCAGAAACTCTTCCCCGATGATCATTGGTTGGCAGAGGCAGGGATGGATAGTTATCTGGGAATTCCGTTCTTCAACTCGTCGGGCAAGGTCATAGGCCACATGGGCGTGATGGATGACAAACCGATGGGAGAGGGAGACCGCATCAAATCGATTTTGAAAATCTTCTCTACACGCGTAGGAGCTGAACTTGAGCGCAAGAGGGCCGAAGAAGAGTTAAAAGCCGCCCAACTTCAACTGATCCAGAGCGAGAAATTGGAATCGGTGGGCCGTTTAGCCGCGGGGGTCGCCCATGAGGTCAAAAATCCCTTAGCCATAATCCTACAGGGCCTTGCGTATCTCTCACACGCTCCTTCGACAGCGGATGACGACAAGGTCGCTATGGTCTTGCAAAAAATGGATAACGCAGTCAAAAGAGCTGACCGAGTGATTGGGGAAATGTTAGATTTTTCTGCCCAAAGGGCGGGAGACGTGAGGCCTACAGACGTTAACGCTGTGTTGGAGCAGTCGCTGCTGCTGGTGAAACACGAGTTGGTCAAGGCTCATGTCCCCGTGGTCAAAAAGCTCGGGCAGGACCTCCCTCCGCTCATGCTGGATCGGCATAAAATCGAGCAGGTCTTCGTGAACCTCTTCTTAAATGCCATCAAGGCCATGCCCGAAGGTGGAACGCTCACCGTCAAAACGTATGCGACGCCGCCGACCGAATTCGGCTCCGATGTCGGGCGCCGGAAAACCGACCAGTTCCGGATCGGGGAGACCCTCGTCGTAGCCGAAGTGCTAGACACAGGCACAGGTATCCCGACCGAGAAGCTCGACCGGGTCTTTGACCCATTTTTCACGATCAAACCGACCGGAGAGGGGACCGGATTGGGATTGACCGTGACGCGAAAAATTATCGAATTGCACGGTGGAAAGATTGACATAAGGAATCGCCAAAAGGGGGGTGTGCGGGTAACTCTCACTTTCAAAACAGACGATGGCCGTGGCGATGCAGGGGAAGTCGTATCTGCCAATATGACAGGAGGAATGCAAAATGCCTAAGAAGAAGACCTTGCTTATCGACGACGAGGAAGATTTCAGCACGCTGTTAAAGCTCAATATCGATAATACGACTGAGTACGAAGCCTTGGTAGCCAATAGCGGGGAAGCTGGCCTTAAGCTGGTAAAAACGCGGAAACCGGATCTGGTCCTCCTCGATATCATGATGCCAGGCATGGACGGCATCGAGACCCTGGAGCGGATCAAGGCCACCACCCCAGATGTTC
>JAZFYO010000269.1:0-3520 GCA_036443615.1 Binatia bacterium
AGAACCAATCTCGAGCGAATAGAGAGGGAAGGCTGATCCAAATGGAGTGGTTACGACGCTGGCTCGAGGGATTGCGTCCGCGTTTTGCCAAAGGCGGGCCATACGAGCGATTTTACGTGCTCTATGAAATGGTCGATGGCTTTCTCTTCTCTCCGCCAGACGTGACCCGGGACGCCCCCCACGTGCGCGACGGGATCGATCTAAAACGCGTTATGGTGTACGTCGTGTGGGCCCTTGGTCCCTGTATCCTGGTCAGCTTGTGGAATACCGGCTATCAAGCAAACACGGCTATGGCAAGCATGGGCATCGAGTCAGCACCCGGCTGGAGGGGGGCTGTTCTCAACGGGCTCGGGATCGGATACGACCCCGCCAGCATCTGGGCCAATATGTGGCACGGCTTGCTTTACTTCTTACCAATCTATGTCGTCACGCTGATAGCGGGCGGGTTTTGGGAGGCTCTCTTTGCCGGGATCCGCAATCATGAGATCAACGAGGGGTTTCTCGTTACCTCCATCCTGTATCTTCTGACGTTGCCCCCTGCCATCCCCCTCTGGCAGGTCGCGCTGGGGATCTCGTTCGGAGTCGTCATAGGAAAGGAGATCTTTGGGGGAACCGGCAAAAACTTCCTGAACCCGGCACTGACCGGACGTGCCTTTCTGTTCTTCGCCTTCCCGGCTCAAATGTCAGGGGACGCCGTATGGACGGCAGTGGACGGGTTCAGCGGAGCGTCCGCTTTAGGCCTGGCTGCGATTGGCGGGATGGATGCAATTCACAAGGCGGGAATTACCTGGACCCAGTCATTTTTCGGCCAGGTCCAAGGATCGTTGGGTGAAACTTCGACACTGGCCTGTCTACTCGGGGCAGTGTTCCTGCTGTATACCCGCATCGCATCGTGGCGCATCATGGCCGGCGTAACCCTTGGGATGATCCTGACAGCGCTGCTTTTCAATCTGGTCGGTGGTACCAATCCGATGTTTGCCATGCCGTGGTACTGGCATATGGTCTTGGGGGGATTCGCCTTTGGCACGGTGTTTATGGCAACCGACCCGGTCAGCGCCTCAATGACCAACGCGGGCAGATGGCTGTTCGGCATCTTGATTGGCTTAATGGCCGTCGTCATACGCAGCGCCAATCCCGCCTTTCCCGAAGGCATGATGCTGGCCATTCTTTTCGCCAATATCTTTGCCCCGCTCATCGACTATTTTGTGGTGCGGGTCAACATTCGAAGGAGGAGGCTGCGCAGTGCCTAACGGGACAGCGCCCGGCGCCTCTGGCAAGGGGTGGCTCAAGGCGTTCCAGTCGATGCCGAACGATAGCAAGCAGAAGACACTGATTGTGGCACTGCTTCTCTGCCTGGTCTGCTCGATACTTGTGTCGACTGCTGCTGTAACACTACAACCCCTGCAGGAAAGGAACCGAGAGCTAGATAGGAAGAAGATCATCCTGGAAGTCGCTGGTCTCCTCAAAGGGGAGAAGAGCATCGACGAACTCTTTAAGCAAGTAGAGACCAAGGTCGTCGATCTCTCGACCGGTGAGTACGTGGAGAAGATTGATCCTGCCGGTTATGATCAGCGGCGAGCAGCCAAAGATCCCGAATTGAGCGTTCCTGTTCCCCCGGACCGCGACATTGCCCATATCCGCCGCAGAGCCAAATACGCCACTGTCTACCTGGTCAAAGAGGGGGGCCAAACGAAATACGTAATCTTGCCAGTTCACGGATATGGTCTATGGTCAACGATGTACGCTTTCCTCGCCTTGGAGGGGGATGCGAACACTGTCTTCGGAATGCGGTTCTATGAACAGACAGAAACAGCCGGGTTAGGGGCCGAGGTCGACAACCCGGTGTGGCGCGGAAAATGGAAAGGCAAAGTCATTTACAATGAGGCGGGGAACCCTCGGATCAGGGTCACCAAGGGCACGGTCGACCCGAGCGATTCGGAAGCCAGATTCAAGATTGACGGTCTAGCCGGCGCAACCATCACGGCAAACGGAGTCACGAACCTGATGCGCTATTGGTTTGGGCCTGAGGGCTTCGGCCCTTATCTAAAGAGGATTCGAACAGAAGGTTAGGAGGTGTCAAGATGAACGACGAGGCGAAGAAGGTCGTTACCGATCCACTATTGAACAATAACCCGATTGCACTCCAGATTTTGGGGGTCTGCTCGGCGTTGGCCGTGACGTCCAAACTGGAAACGTCGCTGATGATGTCCCTCGCCCTAACGTCTGTTCTCGTATGTTCTAATGCGGCGATCAGCCTTATCCGGAATCATATCCCGAGCAGCATCCGAATCATTGTGCAGATGACGATCATCGCCTCGCTGGTTATCGTGGTCGACCAGATGTTGAAAGCGTTTGCCTTCAACATCAGCAAGCAAATGTCCGTTTTTGTCGGCCTCATAATCACAAACTGCATCGTGCTCGGGCGGGCTGAGGCGTTTGCAATGAAGAACCGCCCGGGCCTCAGCTTTCTGGATGGTCTCGGCAATGCTCTGGGGTATAGCCTAATTTTGATTATCGTCGGGACCACCAGGGAGCTATTCGGCTCTGGCACCTTGTTAGGATATCAAGTCTTCCCGTTGGTCACGGCTGGTGGCTGGTTCTACCCCGTGGGGATCATGCTGTTGCCTCCGAGCGCATTTTTCATCATCGGCCTTTTCATCTGGTGGCTGAGGACATGGAAGACCGCACAGCTCGAGCAGGCAGAGTATCGAATTCACGTAGTACACAGGACCGAGGTGATCTAATGGAAGGGTATTTGAGCTTATTCATCAAGTCAGTGTTTGTCGAAAACCTCGCGCTCGCTTTTTTCCTGGGGATGTGCACGTTCCTGGCCGTCTCCAAAAAGATCGAGACCGCCCTGGGATTGGGGGTTGCCGTGGTGGTCGTCCAGGGAATTACCGTTCCGGCCAACAACTTCATATATCAGTTTCTGCTCAGGGATGGGGCCCTTGCCTGGGCAGGTCTGCCTGAAGTCAATCTCAGTTTTCTCGGCCTGATCAGTTACATCGGTGTCATCGCCGCTATGGTTCAGATTCTGGAGATGGCCCTTGATCGATTCTTCCCGGCCCTATACAGCGCCCTCGGTATATTTCTCCCCTTGATCACCGTCAACTGCGCGATCCTGGGTGGAACACTGTTTATGGTAGAGCGCAATTACGCCTTTGGGGAGAGCGTTGTCTACGGGCTCGGCACTGGCGTGGGATGGGGCCTGGCCCTTATTGCGCTTGCGGGAATCCGCGAAAAACTGAAATACAGTGATGTTCCAGAGGGGCTGCAGGGGCTCGGGATTACGTTTATTACGGTTGGCTTGATGGCACTGGGGTTCATGGCCTTCTCGGGAATCTGATTTTTACCAGTGAGCAGTTAGCAGTAAACAGTTAGCAGGTGGGCTCTGTTTTCTTGCAATGGATTTTCGACCCTTACTTGAAACCGAAGATGGACACGGACAAAGAACTCTTTAAGAACCTAACCGCAGAGGCGCTGAGTTCGCGGAGTGAAGAATTTTTGCCCAATCGGGAGA
>JAZFYO010000270.1:0-2772 GCA_036443615.1 Binatia bacterium
AGGTAGCTGCCACCAGTGCAGGGTCTCCGTCTTCGAGAGCCGCTTCCAAATATGCGGCCATGTCTTCTTCGGTCTCCAAATGTTCCGCTGCATCCCACCGTCGTGTTTTTGCTTTAGTTTTAGCCATGACAAACCTCCTAAAGGTCTCGTGCGATTTCTAGGGCTCTTTTGATATCCTGCTTTTGAGTAGGCTTGTCGCCACCAGCCAGTAGAACGATCAGCCTCTGCCCGCGCTGTGTGTAATACACTCGGTAGCCGGGACCATAATCGATTCGCAGTTCCGAAACACCTTCTCCCACTGCCTTTACGTCGCCCGGATTACCCAGTGACAGGCGGCGGATACGAACATCGATCCGCGCCCGCGCTTTCCGGTCACGTAAGCTATTGAACCACCGAGCATACACCACGGTTTGGCGGATCTCGATGACTGCTCAATTGTATCTTATAAGATACAAAAGGCAAGAGCCGCCAAAGTTACGGCCAGTCCCCTGAATATGTGGTCAGGTCTTGTTTCTTGTATTCCGTTTGCGCTCTGTGGTAATTACTCATGGCCAGGCCGCTGGGAGTCGAGTATCCTGGAGCCGTTTACCACATCACCTCCCGGGGCAACGCCCTCCAGAACCTCTTTGATGATGATCCTGTCAATGGAATCGTTACTAGCCGGCACTTTGGAGAGGTTATTTGTAGGCAAGTTTAGTCGGGGGAGGAGAGACGGTTTAATTGTGCGTGCGGTGCACCGTTACGGATACAGTCAGAGGGAAGTGGCGGAACATCTGGTACTGCACTACGCTACTGTGAGTCGGTTGTCGAATCCAGTCGTAAATACAAGAAACAAGACCTGACCCTCTATCTTCTCAGGGAAAAGCGTCGGCAGTTAATTTGTAGGGATTACTTCGTCGCTAACCCTTCTCGCAATGACCGATAGGCAGAACTGTCCGAACATAGCTGGATCAGCCCTCCGGCAGACGACCTGAAACAGAGACATTCCCTTTTCTGTCCTCGAAATCCTGAATTCCCCTAGAATGCGTTATTTCTCCATCTGCTGTTTTAGCCGACGCAATGCTTTCTCGTATTTGCGCTGTAGGGCGATCATCTGTTCCCGCATGTGAAGAGTTACCTCTACTCCCTCGATATTGACCCGCATCTCAACAAAAAGCACATGAGCCACCCGGACACGGTCGACCTGATCCATAGGGTAGAGTTTTTGCTTGTGTTGAACAACAGGACGAATCATTTTCTCTTCTTCGAGGCGGTGGATGAACGTTTCGTTCACGCCGCAGATCTCGACAACCTCATGAATCCGAAGATACTTCCTCCCCATTCGTCTGTTCTCCCGCTAGAGATGCATGTCCTTACGGATATTGCCCGTATAACCCCTATCGATTTTGTCCGCAATATCTTGTGACACGCCATCCTTGGGCACATGGACCATCACCCGTAAGAGAAGGTCTCCGGCCGTGTTTTTGCCGTGGGCGGGCACTCCCCTGCCAACAACCCGCAGCTGCAGCCCGCTCTGAGAACCGGCTGGAATCCTCACCTTGACCTTCCCAACCAGAGTCGGCACCTCCACACCTGCTCCTTTAATTGCTTCTCCCACCGTAACGGGCAGATCCATCAACAGGTCTTTGCCCGACCGGGTAAGGAGAGAATGCCGCTTGATCCGCGGTACGATATACAGGTCTCCCGGTGGCCCTCCGTTGACTCCGGGCTCGCCCTTGCTGCGCAATCGAATACGTTTCCCCGTCTCCGCTCCCGGGGGAACATTAACGGTAATGGTCTCATGCTGAGCGCGCGCCTTCGGCCGCTGAACTGTTAACCTTGTTTTAAAACCACGGACGGCATCAATGAAGTCAATATCCAGGGCGAACTCGACGTCCGCCCCTGGGATCGGACCTGCGTAACGCCGTCGACCGGCGCCCCCAGAAACGTCTCTCGCACCGAAAAGGTTACCTAGATCACTCAGGTCCTCGAAACGAAACTCATAGGAGCCGCCAGATCGCGCTGACTGCTCCTGCCAACGCCTGTAGGTGCGGGCCTGGTCAGGATCGAACCCGCCGGCGAGACCTGCTGTGCCGAACTCATCGTAGAGCTTACGTTTCTTCGAGTCGCTCAACACGTCATGGGCAACAGAGATATCTTTAAACTTATTCTCAAATTCCTTGTTGCCCGGGTTAATGTCAGGATGATATTTACGAGCGAGTTTGCGGTACGCTTTTCTGATTTCCTCCTGGGATACGTTCTTATCAACGCCCAAAATCTTATAGTAATCCCTATCTGCCATGCGTCAAAATCAATCCTATAGCGAGTTTATCGAACCGGGTCAATGGAATGCTTTTCGGAGACCTAAATAAGTACACTCTCTAAGAGGTTCCTGATGAGAGGGTTCTCAAGTTGATGATGCGCAGCTTGCAATGGTTATTTCACTTATGCTGCCTTGGCCTAGGGTGCTCTTTCCATTATCGACCTGGATGCCGTGGAGTGGGGTCAGATCTTGAAGTTTGGCATTAGTTCCTGGATATGATAATCGGAAGTCATGGCTCGGCCATTAAGAATCGATTATCCTCATGCCGTCTATCATGTGACCTGCCGAGGCAATGACAGAAGGAACATTTATCGGGATGAAGGCGACCGGTCGATGTTTCTAAAAATGCTACAGTCATCCTTAGGAATCTACTCAGTAAAGCTCCACGGTTATGTTTTAATGAACAACCATTTTCACTTGATCGTACAGACTCCTAAGGCCAATCTTTCTCAGTTCATGAGGCAATTCAA
>JAZFYO010000271.1:0-4185 GCA_036443615.1 Binatia bacterium
GTTATGTCAAGGATTGTCAAAAATATTTTGTCAACACACGCTATCTATTCTCTCCGGTCCTTGTCAAGGCCTCTTTGGATACCCCATCGGCAATGTGCCCGTGGCAAGCCGCGGGGGTATCCTATTAATATTCTAATTGACGATGGGAAAGTGATGATGTTTAATCTCACTCGTCACTAATCTATTTCCAACTAAACTTGGGGTACCATCTGAAAAAACAAAAGAAGGAGAATCATGGTGCTAAATACCGGCAATCAAGAAAGGACTGCTGCACAAGCCTATCTAGAGGTAGCGGCTGCACATGGAGTTGAGTATATTTTTGGGCTGCCGGGGACAAGTGGCCAGGAGTTTATCGGAACGATCGCCAATCAGGAAAAAATCCGTTTTATCCTGGCCCTTCATGAGACTTGCGTAGTCTCCATGGCCGACGGTTACGCTCGTGCCTCAGGTTGCCCGACATTGGCCCAGGTGAGCACGCTTCCAGGGACAGCGAACTCCGTCGGGGCTCTCTTCGACGCCTACCGGGACAGATCCCCTGTCGTCATCACCTCTACCCAGGTGGACACGCGGATTTCGGGGCGTGATTCGCACACGGAGGGCCGGGATCTGGTAGAGCTTACGCGGCAATTCACCAAGTGGAGCTGGGAGGTTCACAGATCAGACCGAATTCCTGAAGCATTAAACCGAGCCTTCAAGGTGGCCTCTACGCCGCCGAAGGGCCCGGTCTATCTCTCCTTGCCGAGTAATCTCCTGTCCGAGCCGGTAACGGGGATACTCCCTGAGGCCGGGCGTTCCCGTATCGTTCCCCGAATAGCCGGGGATCCGGAGTCATTGGAGGAGGCGGCCCGCCTGCTGGTTGAGGCAAAGCGGCCTCTGATTGTGGCTGGTAGCGGTGTGGCGACATCCGGCGCCACGGAAGAGCTGATTCGGCTGGCGGAAATGGTGGTTGCACCCGTCGCCATGGAGCCGCGTTACTCTTTTCTCAGCTTTCCGACGAGCCACCCTTTCAGCTTCCAGATCCCGGAGCGCCAGGTTACCTTTCAACTCCCCGTGTGGGGACAGCCGGACCTGATTTTTGCCGTCGGCTGCCGACTGATCCGAGAATACCGCTACCTCTCTGAACCGGCTATCAAACCAGAGACCCGGTGTGTCCATATTGAGGAGGACCCCTGGGAAATCGGCAAGGTTTTCCCTGTCGACTTGGGCATCGTGGCCGACGCCAAAAGCGCCCTAAGCTCCCTTGTTAAGATCTGTCCCGATTATTTGAGCAAGTCCAACGAAGACCGCCAAGCTGAGCGTCGTGACTGTCTCAGGAAGGCTAAAGAAGAGGCGAAGGCCGAAATGGAAGCCAGAGTGCGCGAGGGGTGGGATGCGTCCCCGATCAATGCTGCCCGCTTGGTCCGTGAAATGGACAAGCTTCTGGGACACGATGTATTGATCGTGAATGAGAGCCCGACCACAAAAGACATTCTCATGTCGAACTTCACGTTCACTCCCCCGCGATCCTATTTTTCCAACTCCTCCGGCGGATACCTGGGATGGGGGTTGGGGGCTGCCATCGGCGCTCAGCTTGCCTCTCCCAAGCGCCGGGTTGTCGCCTGCCTAGGAGATGGAAGTACGATGTTCGGTATCCAGGGTTTTTGGACCTTAGCTAAATATCGCGTTCCACTCCTGGTGATCGTATTCAACAACCGCGCTTATATGGCGGTGAAAAATCAGTTTCGCGGGGCCGAGGAAAAGGTCAGACTGGCTGCGCAACTCGGCGCTGACCTGGTAGGTCCGGATCTCAATTTTGCCAGACTCGCCCAGTGCTTCGGCGTCTTCGGTCAAAGGGTGGAGCGGCCGGAGGAGATCGAGCAGGCACTAAAACGGGCCCTAGAGGAACCAGGACCTGCGGTGGTGGATGTGGTTATTAGTCAAAGGAGCAGGAAAGATTGAATCAACCATCAACAGTGTTGGTATAAGCCTAGTTGCGTGCCAGTGGCGCTATTATAAAGAGCTTCACAGAATAAAGAGGAGCCGCGTGATTCAAATAAAAATAGGCATCGGGGTCTCAAGCGTTGGCCGTTTTCTCCCTGTTGTCGGAAAAGAAGCAGGTCTTTTTGAAAAAGAGGGGATATCCGTCGATATCGTAAACCAGCAAAACGAAGACAAAGTCGTTGTCGACATTGGCACGGGAGAGACCCCTGTCGGCACCCCGAATGCTCCCTCCCTACTGTTCTCACTCCTTAAGGGAAATGATTTAGTGATTGTGGGCGGGGTTCTGAACCGCCCAGGTTTTTACCTCACCGCAAAAGAAACCATTCACAAAATAGCCGACCTCAAAGGAAAAATCATCGGCATTAACCAACCACGTCGCATGGCCGGTGTGGTGATGCTGGCCCTGCTGAGACAGTGGGGATTGGATCCAAAGAAAGACCTCACACTCATCGAACTTGGAGTCAACGACAAGAGCCTGGAGGCCCTCCAACAGGGCAAGATTGATGCCGCTCTTTTGCCTCCAGAGAAGGCATTTTTGGCGGAAGAGGAAGGCTTCAATCTTTTGGCCAATAGCTTGAGCCTCAATTGCCAATGGGTTCCCCTTGCTACAACCAGACGTTTTTTACTATCTAACCGGGACCTCGTTAGAAAAATTGTTAATATCTACATTGAGAGCATCCGACACTTCAAGAGCGATCCGGAAATGACCCGTAGGGTGATACGACGTTGCCTTCCTGGGCTCGCTGAAAAACCGCAGGTTTTGGAAAAGATCTATAGATTTTTTGCCGGCCAGTTCGAGCCGACGCTGATGCCTTCGATGAATGCACTCAGTGCAATCCTCGACGAAGTCGCTCACCAAGATTCCAAGTTCGCAGAGATACAGATGGCCTCTCTTGTCGAGAATCTGTTCTTAACCCCGATCCGAAATTAGTCAGACTAAAAAATACTCCCTAGATGAAGCTGTATGGTATCCAGCCCCAAATTTCATGAAGGTGATCTCGCGAACACCGTCATGGTCGGGGTCCTTCCAAATTGCTAATTTACTAACCCACCAACTTCAAACAAGAAAGGAGCGTAGATCCCTAGAGAGTCCTCCGCTCCTTTGCCGCTGCCCCTAGCTCAATCCGCATTATGGTATGGAAAAGCCCGGGAATTTCTGCTGTCCCTGAATCCGCCGCACCAGAGAGGGCAGTTCCTGGGACAAGCCCAGACACCCTCAGTGACTGGCCACTTTTTCCTTCAATCGAAACCACTGGTCAGGAAGGAGCTTGTTCATAACCTTATCGATCGGCAGGAACATCAAGATATTAACGTAGCCATGCAAGCGCATCTGCAGGGATTGGGGAGGATGTCGCATTGAGACAGCATATCCTCCTTCTTCATAAACGACGTAATGGTAATAGCCACTTGGAATGAACAGGGTTTCACCGGGGTAGAGGGTCTCTTGGTAGCCGGTTACATCTCTCAGCCTTGGAAATTTTTCAAAGTCGGGATTGTCCACATCAACGTAGCTGCGTGTGTTGAACGGATGCTTGTAAAGGTTTTTTGACTCCTCCCAGGGAAAGAGCACTACCCGTTTTTTCCCGTAAAAGACCGTGTGAAATAAATAAGCCATATCGACATCACAGTGCATCGGCGTTACCGAACTTTTACAGCCAAAAAACAGGAAGATAAACCTCTTAGAAAACCCGTCTGCTATGGAAGGCAGCATCAGGTCTTCTCTAAGTTCCGGCGCTTCCCTCAGCATATCAAACAGGAGCAGTCTCAGGTCTTCCGTGCTAGTGGCAACGAGGTGGAGATACTCTTTGAACGGCATGGTTTTCAAGCTTGACATGTAATGTTTTCCAGGTTTCGCATAACTAGCGTTGAAAACCTTAACCTGTAAGTCACCATATTTTTGCTGCAAGTATTGTGGTGTCCATTTCCTTGTGGCGGGCCAGGAGGAAGCCAGATCTTTAAACACGACGGGACGATTCGGTCCCATATAGAGGGTCTGAAAGTCCGGCGGTGTGATGTTTTCAACGCGAGGAATGGGAAGTAGATTTAACTTGTTCATTGGTGATTGCGAAGTGAAGGTGACGGCAACCAATGAGCACTATCACAAAAATGCAGCAGATCCTAAGAGAGAGACAGCCGATTTTTTTTGCCCGATCACCAGCCGTAAATCCACAGCGTGGTCCGCTGACGCAGTTGAAATTAGGGAAC
>JAZFYO010000272.1:0-2678 GCA_036443615.1 Binatia bacterium
GTCATTTGGGAAATGATTATGCCCCTGAACATTCATCTAACCTACACGGATGAACCCAAGACGGAGAAGATCCGCGCTGTATCTTATTGCATACCTGTAGACGACACGCACCAGCTTGGAGCCTCGATTCGGTGGGTGCCGGCAGATGCAGACCCACAAGAATTGTCAGGGCGTGAGAAACTGGCTCCAGCCAGCAGACAGGATAGAACCTATGAGTACACCCAGAGATATCCGGATGACAAGGAGGCCATGGAAGGACAAGGACCAATTGCGGTCCATGCGCTGGAGCATCACGTGACTTCTGATCAAGGCGTGCTCATGTTCCGAAAAACTTTGCGGGAAGCTGTAAACAGAGTTAAGGAAGGTAGGGACCCAAAAGGAATCATACGGGATCCTAGTTATGCCAGGTGTGTTGCCACAACCGCCGGCAGCATCCTCAGGGATTGATCCTATGCCACTCCATGAGCGGTTTCGAGTTGTTCCACCAGTTCAAGGCCGCTAATTAAGTTTCAGGAGCCGGGCCGCATTGGCCCCGAGGATTTTAGCTTGATCGGCACGAGAGAGGGACGCGAGTCGGGTAACCACTTCCACCGGGCGATCGTAGCCTAATCGCATCAAGCACCCTGGGACCAGATAAGCTTTCTCGCTACCTCAATCGCCCCTATACGAGTACCACCATGAGGCCCTGGAGATCCGGCAGCGCTTCGAGGCCGCGGTCGCAAAGCACGGTCTCAAGAGCGAGATGCCTCCCAAGTGCTACACGGCTCCCAACTACAAGTTCGACAACGAGAAGAACTAACGGCCCTCGAAAGACACCTCACGCTGTGGGTAGCAGCACCGGTCAGTCGCGGATATTCTGAAGAAACCACGCGCTCGGCAGCTCCCGCCCAACGCCTTGGGCCTTGGCGATCTGATAGGCCTTTGCTCCCGCCGCCGCGAACTGAATTCCAGAGCCGGGGCTGTTGTAATAGAACGTAATCTGGCTGGCATCCGTACGCCCTTGGGATTTACCGCCGACTAAGTCAGCCAGGGTCGGGAGCTCGCGGTATGCCAGAGGTGGTAGGCGATCTCGATCACGCTTTGAGTGTTTCTTGTCCTGGCCTGCCGTTACTCTTACCGGGCCACCGGACGACTGAGCTTTGAGGTGCCTAATGATCACATCGGCTTTGCTCTCGATCCACGGACCGAACTCCGCCGGCAGGACGCGGGTCAGGTGCATTCCGGGTTTCACCCACGCTTCTTCTACAACCGGCAGCTTGCTGTCCGTGCATGCCGCGACGATATCTGCGCCCTGCACCGCATCCTGTGGTCGGTCAACAGCCTGGACATCCAGCTCGAGCTTCACCCGCATCTCCTCAGCGAATTCCTCTCGATGAGCGGGAGTGGGGCTGAACACCCGAATGCGCTGGATGGGCCGGACCGCACATAATGCCAATGCATGGGTCCGTGCCATTCCGCCAGAACCCAGGATACCCAGGGTCGTGCTATCACCCCGTGCCAGGTACTTGGCTGCTACGCCTGCGGTGCCTGCGACCCGCATATGTTGGATGATCCCATCGTTGAGGATGGCCAAGGGCTCTGCATTCTTGATACTGAAGAGGAACACTAGCCCGCAATAGGTCCCCGGCTCTATGCAGTACTTTTCCTGAGTAAGCAACCCCCCCGGATGCTCCAGCTCATAGCCGATGTCACTTTTCATGCGCAGCGCCATGACTCCCGCTTTTCGCACCAGCCCGGCCATGGCCCCCCAAGTGTAGCCCTCGGTCGACTCAGTGTCAGGCGAGGGAGTGTGCACTTCCATCCGACCACCCTCCGGGAAGTTGACTGCTTGCCCTTCGGCCAGTTCCCGATACGCATCCTCGAGAGCGTCCATACAGTCTTTAATGGTGAGCACTCTTGCCACGTCCTTGTTGTTCAAAAGCAAAACCATAATTATAACCTCATCTAGGCCAAGATTTTCCGCGTCGGACCAACGCAGACGGAAACTTAATACATTGAAGTAGCGATGCGCTGAACGTGAGTCTTGCAGCTCTACAATTCCAAACATCTCGGTAGTACATTGGATATCCTGGTAGCTTAAATTGCTGTGCAAAATTCCTTATCATACTCGTCATAGTCGTTACGACGGACGGGTATAAATGTCAAATTGTCTTTTCTTGTAACTCCATAGTGGCATAGGGCGCCGAGCCAATAGTGGTAAATCAGATAGGAAACCAAAAATAGGGAAGATGTTCCAAAGGCCGTCAACATACAGAACTTATGGGCTCGAGCTGGGTTTCAGGCAGAGTTGGAAATTGGCCCCAGACCGTGAGAGGG
This sequence comes from Binatia bacterium, assembly GCA_036443615.1. Taxonomy (GTDB): domain Bacteria; phylum Desulfobacterota; class Binatia; order UBA9968; family CAXXLF01; genus JACZXR01. The sequence continues at coordinate 2,317 of JAZFYO010000272.1, forward strand.
TGAGGGTTTTTTATAGTGAGTCTATCGAACCGTAGGAGGGGTCAAAAGTGACCTCTTTCCATTTGACTACGGGTCCTAACTCTAGCATAATCTCCCCGGATCACTAACAAAAGCCCGGGGCTGGCCCTAAATCTCGCGGTGCCTGGGCTGTGCGGAGCTTCAGCGGACTATTCCCTGATTTTATACTACGCCATAAAATAGTTATTATACCTAAACGGTCTGGACTCATCGAATTAAAAGGAGGATTTACGATGTCGGAGTCAAAAACATACACCATAGAGCAGTTTATAGGGGATGCGAAAAAGGTCTTTGCCGGCACCAAGGATCCGCGCGCTCAGGCGGGTGCAATAGCCAAGCACATG
>JAZFYO010000273.1:0-2077 GCA_036443615.1 Binatia bacterium
GTGGCCCTAGGTGGCTCCCTCTACCAAGACATTGCCACGCAGGTCACCGGCGCCGTAGAGCACCAGCAAAGCGCTCTGAAAGAATATGCCGGCCATCAAGTTAAAATCCAACCAGGGACGAAGTTGGAGCAGATCGTGGGTTGTGACACCCTGGAGGTGAACACTACCCATCACCAGGCAGTGAAGAGACTGGGCAGGAGGTTGATCGCCAATGCTACTTCGGCAGATGGGCTCATTGAGGGCATTGAGAGCAAAGATTACTCCTTCGTGCTTGGAGTCCAATGGCACCCGGAGAGTCTTGTCGACAGGGACATCGCCCAACGACGGATCTATTCCTTCTTTACCTCCGTCTGCAGGGAAAAATAGTTAGCCCCGATCCGAAATTAATCAGTCAAAGAAATCTTCCCTGATGATCATCAGACCGCAACAAATACCTGTTTCAAGCATGAATCAACAACTCACCTTTAGTGTAGTTGCAGACCGACGATCAAAATGCTGGTAACTGGTGTCCTAAGCCACTCAACACCGAATATCCCCCGATTATTTTTTCGGATCGGGGTTAGAGCTTAAGTAACCTGACGCCGTTCCCGTCTAAAATCACCTCCGTTCAGGCGGCAAACGATCTTCTGTCAGAAGGTGACAAAGCGCAACAGAAGAATCGAGATAGATCACCGCTCGTCCCGGTCTTGCTCGATTTCTCTAAGCAGGTCACGGAAGGACATTATAGGCTTGCGTGGTGGAGGACCTCCAGTGGGCAAAACTGGTGGAGTGATCCAGCCCTGGCGTACGGCCTCGGCTAGCAAAGAATCGGCCAGGAGTGGGCTCCTGTTCTTCTCGGGAGGTACTAGCTCTGCAACCACCCGATCACGGTCGGTAACCAGTACGGTTTCTCCGCTTGCGGCAAGGCGTACATACTCGCTAAGCTTGTCTTAAGAACTTTCAACCCCACGGCTCTCATGGCGATAATGTAGCTTCTAGTAGCTACCAACGTCAAGGACCTAAGGAGAGCAATATTGGCAGCTTCGGGTGGATAAAGTCCCTTCGAATCAAGTTATATCGACCACGGGGTTTGAACCCCGTGGTCGACCAAAGGGAAGAGCTACCGCTTCTCCCCTTTGGAAACCCCATCGGTTATGTGCCCGCGGCAAGCCGTGGGGTTACCTAATAATCGACTGATTCCCGATTTTAGATTTTAGATTCTTACCGATAAAATGTTCAGCAGAACGACTTCAACAAAGTTTTTCGCGCCAAGACGCCAAGACCGCAAAGAAAAATATTTTCCCATTTCTCCGAACTTGGCGTCCTTTGCGCCTTTGCGAGAGATATTGTTTATCCGATTCCCTAAACCCAAATTCAACGGAAAATTTCAAATATGTTTGGTTAGATTTTGGGTTTTTGATTCTTCATAAAACAACTTTATTGCGATTTGCCTCTTTTCTTCTCAAGGGTAAGCGAAAGCCCGGGACTCTGGATCCGGATATGGCTGAAATCCGCCCGCCTGGTCAGCTCCTCGACCAATGTGAGCACGGGACGCCTTGTGCTGAGGTATTCCTTCGGCAGATCAGCAGCCCGCATGGCCTCTATTTCGTCTTTACTCATGAGCCATCGAAGAAGCATCTCCTCGTCGGAAACACCGGGCCCTCCCAGCTTGCTCCGCATTTCCTGGATGGACGGTTCGAGAGGCTCCCAGCGCGACAGCTCCTTGGCACGCGGTCTGCTCAGAATCTTGTCCTTGACATCGGGGTCCATCGACGAACTCCCTTCTTCACCGCACTGTCCAAGCGCATATTTGATAACCTGATCCGTCACCTGCTTGTAGCGCTCTCCAAGAGTGACGTTGATCGCCGCCTGGCTTCCCACAAACTGTGAAAGCGGTGTGACCATGATCGGGTACCCCAAATCGGCACGGACGCGGATGGCCTCCTCCAGGACCTCTCCCATCCGATCTTCCAACCCCACCAGACGGAGCTGGTGGCCGAGATTCGAGATCATCCCCCCGGGCACCTGGTGAAGGTATTGAGAATAGTCGTACTCGGCCGGCGCCCCAATTGGGAAGCCCTCCCGCTTCGCAATGAAC
>JAZFYO010000274.1:0-3211 GCA_036443615.1 Binatia bacterium
AGAACAAGATTGAAGGCCAGAGGGAGATGTCTTCCCGTCAAGAAGGGGATTACCCCGGTGGACAGGAATAATTTGTATGTTCTGGTGGAGCGATGAGAACCCTCACGATTTTTCTGATCCTAATCGTTAATATCCTCAGTCCTTTCTCTTTTGGAGGAATGGAGGCTGCGGCCAGCGTCGTTTTGAAGATGCTGGTTGCAAATCCTTCTGAGACGGATAGCCAGAGTGTTCCTGTAAAGGTTTACCTCCCAAAGGAGGTGAGTCCAAAGGATATTCTTGACCTTGGAGACCTGAAGCTAGACTACGATCCAGACACGGGGATGTATTATGTTCATGACACTGTGGAGCTACGGCCTGGGCAATCGGTGACCAAGAAGGTGGAGATGGAAGATGTCTGGGTGTTCACAGAGGAACAACTCGAAACATTTGTTAACGAGTCCAAGGAGATGGCTAAAGAATTGGAAGGAGGTCCTTATGCGGCAGAGGCTGCCGCCCTTGTCGTTGGCATCGAGGAGAAGGTGGTGGGAATCTTAAAGAGACAGGAAGAGACCGCTGCCAACCCTCGTGAGCATATACAGGCCTATCGGCAGGGGATCACTCTGATCAGCACCATTGAGCAAGATGTTGCCACATTGGAGACATTAAGACTGGCTTCGGGTGGTGGAGAGGGGCAGGGAAAAGGCCTTTCTGGCAAGGACTCTTTGTCGGGTTCCGGGGATACGAATTCCAGAATCGCCTTGCGTAGCTCTAGTGGTGCCCCTGAGGGTGGAGCCCCCCTTGGCCGGAGCATCTCTATGACCACGGCCTGGCGGATTATTTTCGCGATTCTCGCCTTCCTGGCGGTCTTGAGCGTAATCTTCTTCATGACCTGGCATCGCGTGCAGGGGACCACCATGGCGAACGAGCAACAGGCCGTACCTCTCCCCACGGGACTTCAAGAGGTGGTAGGAACCGAAAACAATATTGGGCCTCGGCCCGAATGACAGAGGATCAAGATTTTTCCATGCTCAAGGTTTCCATTTTCGATCAGGAGACGAAGCTTTACGAAGACTTGGCTTCTCAAATCAACCTTCCCGGCGAAGAGGGAGAGTTTACGGTGCTGGATTTTCATGCCCCCATGATCAGTCTTTTGAAAGCAGGGCAGATCCGTGTGGATGGGAAGTACCTCTCCATCAACCAGGGTATCGCCCTGGTAAACAGGAATGAGCTCTTTATCCTGGTGGAGCGATGAGAAACCTTACAATTGTTCTAATCCTGGTCATCAGTACCCTCGGGCCTTCCTTTGTGATCGCTACGGTTGGTTATTCAAGCATTCAGGCCTTGGGGAGAAATCCATCCGCCTCTCCGAAGATCATGACCTCCATGATCATTGCGTTTATTTTTGCTGAGGCGATCGCGGTGATCTCCCTGTTGGTGATCTTTCATCTTTTTGTCAGGTGATGGCATGGTTTTCTGGCAGCTCATTATCGTACAGGTAATCACCTTCGGGCTTTTGGCCTTTGGCTTGCGGCAATTTTTAACACAGCACGTCACCCAGTCCCAGGACAGGTTGCAGCAATTGGTACAGGAGAACCGAAAGCGGGAAGAGGAGCTCAACAAGAGACGTGAGGAGACGGATAAAGAGCTTAAGATAAAGATCCACCAGCACAACGAAGAGGTCAGAAAGTTGAGAACAGCGGCAGAAGTCGATGCACAGAAGATGCAAGAGGAGATTGTCGCCAGGGCCAAAGAGGATGCCAAGAGGATAGTGACCGAGGAAAAAGAAAAAAGGGAACAGGTGAGGGCGAAACTTGTTGCGGAGATGGAAGAAAAAGCGCTGGATTTGGCCTCGGATATCATTGGACACATTTTCACAGCTCAAGTGGCTAGGGGTATCCATTATCAGTTAACTGATGAATTCATTGAAGAGATCGGAAAGTCCGATGGGCGAGGCCTACAACTTGACGTTGATGAGGTGGAGGTTGCCGTTCCCTATTCTCTGACCGAGGTCCAGATGGAAAAGCTCAAAAAGATCCTCTCTGCGAAAATGGGTCGGTCCATCGAAGTCACACAAACCATTGATTCGGGGATCGTGACAGGGATGGTGGTCAGCTTAGGGAACTTGGTTTTAGATGGTAGCCTAACGAATAAACTAAAAGGTGCGATGGCCTATGTTAAAGGCAGTCTCTCTCGACAAGTTTAAACCCCAAGCCTTTGAGATCAAAGAGACAGGAACGGTCACAGAGGTAAAGAAGTCGGTTACCACCATCGAGGGTCTCCCCTTCTGTCTCTACGGACAGAAGGTTCATTTTCCCAATGATCTGCAGGGGATGGTCGTTGGCTTTGATGAGGAGAAGGTGATGGCCCTAGTGTTTGGCGATGAGACACAGATCAAATCAGGGGATCAAGTGGTTGGAAAGGCGGAGCCCTTTAATCTCCCGGTGGGCAATGGGTTTGTCGGTCGGGTGGTGGATAGCTTGTGTAGACCCCTGGACGGCAAATCAAAAGTGGAAGCTGATGATAGCTATCCTGCCTTTAGGGTTGCCCCAGGGGTTATGGAGCGGATTCCCTTAACGGATCCTCTCTACACCGGGACTAAGATATTCGACGCTGTCCTTCCTCTGGGTAAGGGTCAGCGGGAGCTCATCATTGGCGACCGAATGACGGGTAAGACGATCATCGCCATCGATGCAATTTTGAATCAAAAGGGAAAGGACGTTATCTGTATTTACTGCTGTGTGGGACGTAGTCACGCCTCATTGTCCAACATCATTCATCTCCTGAAGGAGAGGGGGGCCATGGAGTATACCATTGTGGTCGCAGCAACCGCTGCCTCCTCGCCGGGTGAGCAATATTTAGTTCCCTACACCGCCGCCTCCATTGGAGAGTACTTGATGTACCACAGTCGTGACGTGCTGGTGGTGTTCGATGACCTGACCAAACATGCCTGGGTCCATCGGGAGATCTCCCTCCTCTTGGAGCGCTCGCCAGGTCGTGAGGCCTATCCAGGGGATGTCTTCTACATTCATTCCCAGCTGATGGAGCGGGCCGGACGACTGCGACCAGAACTCGGGGGCGGAACCATGACATTCCTACCCATTGTGGAAACCCAGCAGGGAGACGTGACGGGGCATATCCCGAGCAATCTCATTTCCATCACTGATGGGCAGATCTACATCAGTGCCAGTATCTTTCTTGAGGGGTTTAAACCGGCCATTGATCTTGGCCTTTC
>JAZFYO010000275.1:0-17387 GCA_036443615.1 Binatia bacterium
CTATCATTCTCTTTGGAATGGCGATCTCACAAATTCAGCCCGTGCGAGCCGTGTCGATTCCCAGAATGGTCGAGAAGGGTCTGGTGGGGGCCTGAATACTTCCGTGAATGAAGAATGTCCTTTTTGCACACCTCCTATACGGAATGGCACTGTATTGAAAGTAGTCAATCAAGTTATATCGAACACGGGGTTTGAATCCCCGTGTTCGACCAAAGGGGAGAGCTGCCGCCTCTCCCCTTTGGATACCCCCTCGGCTTTGTGCCCGCCTCAAGAGGCGAGTTTTACATTGAATCAATTTCTTTTGGAAAAAATGATTGAGGAAGGAAGGTATCATGATTGCTAAGAGCTCCAAAACCTATCAATTGGCCGCAGACCTCCTGAAGTGTCTGAATCAATCGAACTGGATTCCGCTCCTGCTTGTCCGACTCTCAGTTGGCCTGCTTTTTTTCGAGTCAGGCAGGGGAAAGCTATTCGTCAAGTTTGATGATCTCGTAAAGTATTTTGGCGAGCTGGGCATCCCTTTGCCTTATCTGAACGCGCTGGTTACGGCGTGGATCGAGTTTGTGGGCGGAATCTGCCTGATCATTGGGTTCGCCACACGAATATTTTCAGCCCCGTTGGCGTTCATCATGCTTGTGGCCATCCTGACGGCTCAGCTCAAGACCGTGCACACTCTGGGCGATTTCCTGTTTCTCCCCGAAGTGCTGTTGTTAACGATATTTATCTGGCTGGTTTTCTCAGGCCCCGGCAAGGTCAGCCTAGACCACTTTCTCGCACGCAGGCTCGGCCTTGGGAACTAGGGAGAAACACTAGAAAGCCATTAACTAGGCGTTCTTTGATTCGGGCAAAGCGACCCAACCGTGCAGTAGGGATAATTTCTGTAAGGGATCAGCCTCTTGTTAGATAATCTGACGCGCCACTGGCCGGAGTACTTGATGGAGGCCGCTGGCCTCGGCATCTTTATGATTTCAGCCTGTGTCTTTGGGACGATCCTCGAATACCCGGCCTCGCCCATACGGCAGGTCATCGGCGACCCGTTTCTACGTCGCATGGTAATGGGAATGGCGATGGGTCTGACAGCCATCGGCATCATCTATTCCCCCTGGGGCAAGCAATCGGGGGCCCATATTAATCCGTCAATCACATTGACCTTTTTTCGGCTTGGAAAGATCGCGCCTGGTGATGCGTTATTTTACATCATTGCACAGTTCGTTGGCGGAGCGACGGGAGTACTGCTTACGGCGGCTGCCCTGGGGAGATGGCTGGCAGACCCGTCCGTCAACTACGTCGCCACAGTCCCCGGTCCCGAAGGGACCGCCGTTGCGTTCCTGTCAGAACTGGCTATCTCTTTCATCCTTATGTCTGTAGTACTGATCGCAACGAACACTCAAAATTTAGCTCGTTTCACGGGCCTTTTCGCCGGCATTCTTGTCGCAACGTATATTGCCGTAGAGGCCCCTCTTTCAGGAATGAGCATGAACCCGGCACGCACATTCGGGTCAGCCCTACCCGCTCAACTTTGGACAGGGATTTGGGTCTACTTTACCGCCCCGCTGCTTGGAATGCTGTTTGCGGCCGAGGTCTACATCCGACTGATGGGAGCCCATCGGGTCTTCTGCGCCAAGCTTCACCATCAGAACGACAAACGCTGCATCTTCCGATGCGGGTACAAAAAAGAGGAAGAGCATAAAGCCGTCGGTCACTAGCAATTATTGAAGGCTGATTGCTAATCGCCAACGAAAATTCATGATGAAATCCCCTACCTACCGGCACAATAGGATCACTCGCTTAACTCATTGGATCAATGCCTTGGCGCTCGTCATTCTCTTCATGAGCGGGCTACAGATCTTTAATGCCTTTCCTCATCTCCACTGGGGCAGCAAGGCGGAACCGGAAGAGGCCTTCTTCTCAATCATTGCCACAAACGAAGAGGGAGAAATCAAGGGGTTCGTACAGATCTATGGCTGGAGCGTGGAGACCACGGGCATCCTTGGTGTCCAGAACACCGAAAGAGGTCCTTCACCTCGCGCCTTCCCGAGCTGGATTACCATCCCGGGGTACTTCTGGCTAGCAGGCGGGCGAAGATGGCACTTTTTCTTTGCCTGGGTCTTTGTACTAAATGGTCTTCTCTACTTCGTCTACAACATGGCCAGCGGCCATCTGCGTCGGTTGCTCATTACACCCAAGGAGCTGCTCCGGGTTCCTTCGATGGTCCTCCATTATCTTTTTCTCAGAAGGGAATCACCACAGCATGGAGAGTACAACCCCTTACAGAAACTTGCCTACACAGCAGTGGTCTTTCTTCTCACACCCCTTATTATACTTTCGGGCCTAGCCTTGTCCCCTCAAATGGATGTGGCCTTCAACTGGCTCCCTGCGATGTTCGGCGGGAGACAAGCCGCCCGGACATTTCACTTCTTGGCCACTTTTCTGTTCCTTCTTTTCACCTTCGGTCACGTGCTCATGGTCTTGGCAAAAGGCCCCATCAACAACATGCGATCGATAATCACAGGCTGGCATACTCAGAAAATCCCCGATCTTGCTGAACCGGGTCTATCGCAGGCCGTCGTTGAAAAAGCGACAGATGATGATAGAGCAATTACTGAGACGAAAATTCGGCTAGCCGACGGAGAAGGCAAGCAGGTAAAGGAGGGCATCAAAAATGAAGGATCCTAGCTCTGCTATTTCCCGAAGGAAGGCGCTTCTACTAGCCCTTCAAGGCGCAGGGGCCCTGGTCATGGCCGGATGCGAGAATATCTTTAACCAGCTACACGGGAACGAGAGGGTCCTCTCTATCCTGGAATCCACCGAAGGGCTGAACCGGAGAGTCCAGCGCTTTCTCACCGGAAGGGACAGCCTGGCGCAGGAATTCAGCGAAAAAGAGATCTCACGGTACTTTAAGCCCAACGGAAATCCCCCTCCCCTGACGAATGAATACATCCAGGATGCACTTAACGGTTGGCCCATCTGGAGGCTTGAGGTCGCTGGACTGGTCAACAACCCTCGGCAATTTTCCCTAGACGACCTCAAGTCGCTCCCTTCCAGAACCCAGATCACTCGTCACGATTGCGTTGAGGGATGGAGCGCCATTGCAAGATGGAAAGGCGTGCCATTGTCCGAGGTTTTGAAGAGGGTTCAGCCAAAAGCAGAGGCCAGGTACGTTATTTTCTTATGCCTGGATTCAGATAGGGCCGGAAACCTCTATTATGAAAGCCTAGACCTGTACGACGCCACCCATCCCCAGACCATTCTCGCTTATGAGATGAATAACCAACTTCTGCCCATAGAACATGGGGCTCCTCTGAGGCTCCGTGTAGAAACTCAGTTAGGCTACAAAATGGCCAAGTACATCTTGGGCCTGGAACTTGTGGCAAGCTATCGCGAAATAGCCGGGGGGAAAGGGGGGTACTGGCAGGATCAGGGCTACGCCTGGTACGCGGGAATCTAGAGGATATAGCCATGTTTGAATGGCTTGGCACACAGCCGCCTGTCTGCACAAAAAAATCTTGACAGATTTAGCCATGTCTGCCAAACTCGCATTATGAAAGGAGAATTTGTGGGAAAAGTTCTTGTAGTGGAGGATCATCCGGATATGCTTGAGGTCCTTTCCTGGCAGATGGAGATGTTAGGGTTTACCGTAATCACTGCCAAACGCGGAACGGAAGGTGTGAATAAGGCCCTCGAGGAAAAACCCCAGCTGATTCTCATGGACATCATGATGCCGGGTATGGACGGACTAGAGGCAACACGCTTGATTCGCGCCAATCCAGAGACCCGGGATATCCCCATCTTGGCCGCTACCGTCCTTTTCCGGGAATCCGATCTAAACAATTGCCTCGAGGCCGGATGCAACGATTTTATTGGCAAGCCCTTCACCTTTCAGGAGCTTCAGGGAAAGATTCAGGAATTCATCCCCGAATCACGTCCAACACTCCAATAGCACCCCCTTCCCTTTTACCCTGTTTGCCTCTTTGCTAACCTTTCCCTCTCCCGTAATATAGGTTCGGAGAGGATTGCCGAGTGTCTCAAAAGGAAAAAGCACTGTTTATCATAAGGCGCCTCCGTGAGGAGGGCTACGAGGCCTACCTGGCCGGCGGCTATGTCCGGGATCAACTTCTAGGAAGGGTCCCAAAAGACTATGACATTGCGACGGATGCACAGCCGAAGGACGTACAGGGGATTTTTCCCCTAACCAATCCCATAGGGAGCCAGTTCGGCGTTGTCCTGGTCGTACTGGAAGGAGAATCCTTTGCGGTAGCGACTTTTCGGTACGACGGACCCTATCTCGACGGACGTCACCCCAGCCATGTCCGCTTCGGAACCATAAAAGAGGACATTCTGCGGCGCGATTTTACCATCAATGGGATGATGTATGACCCCTCTGAGGATCGCGTCATTGATCTCGTTGGCGGAGCCAAAGATTTGAAGCTAGGCCTCATCCGTGCCATAGGAGATCCCCACCAGCGGTTTGAAGAGGACCGTCTGCGCATGGTGCGTGCTATTCGATTTGCCGCTAGCCTCGGTTTTACGATCGAAGAAAACACCTTCAGGGCCATTCAACAGCAGGCCCCCCTGATCTCCCAGATCGCCTGGGAGCGAATCGGTGAAGAGATCACCCGATTGCTGAGGGAGGGATACGCCAGGAGGGGATTCGAACTCCTGGATACAACCAAGCTTCTAGGGACCCTATTTCCTGAGATTGAGGCCCTGAAAGGGGTCGAGCAGAGCCCTGATTTTCACCCCGAGGGGGATGTCTTTACCCACACGATGGCGCTGCTGGGCCACCTCGACCATCCCACTGAGACGCTCGCCTACGGTTGTCTTCTTCACGACATCGCCAAACCCGCATGTTTTCAAAAAGAGGGAGGACGTATAACCTTTTACAACCATACCGAAAAAGGCGCCGAAATGGCCGTGGAGATCCTTCGACGACTCAAACGCAGCCGGGCCGTTTGGGAAAGGGTTACCTATCTGGTTAAAAACCATCTGCGCTACACGCAATCCCCTAAGATGCGGCTCAGCACGCTGAAGAGATTCTTGCGCGAAGATGGGATCGAGGAGCTCTTGGAGCTTTGCCGCATCGATTCCGTGTCGGCAAACGGGGACCTACAGTACTACAACTTTTGCATCCAGAAGATGGCCGAGCTAAAAAAAGAGGAGATCCATCCTGACCCCCTCCTCAGAGGCAGAGACTTGATCGAAATGGGATTCTCTCCCGGACCCATTTTCCAGGAAATCTTAAAGGAGGTCGAAGAGGCTCAGCTCAACGGGGATATCCCAAGCAGGAAAGATGCGGCGGAATGGGTCTTCATGAAGTACGGCAACCCGAGAGATAAGCGGAGTTGATACAGGGTCGAACATGGCTTATAGATTGTTCCTGGTTCGACCGAGATGATTAGAATTCACTGAGAGAGCATCAATGAGAAAGGCGCAGACTCTGAGAGTCGTCGGCAGAGCCCAACCCCGAGTCGACGGAGAGGTAAAGGTAACCGGAAAAGCGCTTTATACGGTAGACGTCGGACTGCCCGGAATGATCCACGGGAAAATCCTGAGGAGTCCCTACCCGCATGCCAGGTTGCTGAAGGTCAACGCAAGCAAGGCGGAAAAGTTGCCCGGTGTCGTCGCGGTAATAACCCGGGATGACTTGGCGAGTTTGAACTCCTATTACGGCGCCGCGTATAAGGACCAGCCCATCGTTGCCACGGACAAGGTGAGATACGTCGGTGACCCAGTAGCAGCGGTGGCAGCGGTTAGTTACGGGGCGGCCGATGAGGCCCTGGAACTCATCGACGTGGAGTACGAACAGCTCCCGCCAGTGACCACGATCGAAGAGGCCCTGGCACCCAACGCGCCTCTGGTTCATGAGAACTCCCGTCATGGCGAACTTATGGGCTACCACTACCGCCCTCCAGAGGAGTTCAAGGGAACAAATATTTGCTACCGCTTTCAATATGCCAAGGGAAATATTGCTGAAGGGTTCAAGAAGGCGGCTCACATCTTCGAAGACACCTTTACCTTCCCCCGCGTTCAGCATTACTCCATGGAGCCTCATGTCACCGTGGCTCACGTGGAGACAGACAGCCTCACTGTCTTGGCCTCTTCTCAGGACCCCTTTACCCTGCAGGTCCACCTCGCGGAGATCTTCAAGTTGCCAGTGAACAAAGTACGGGTGATCGTCCCTCATGTAGGCGGGGCCTATGGAGGGAAGCTCTCGGTCAAGGCCGAACCCCTCGCCGCAGTCCTGTCCTGGAAGGCACGTCGGCCCGTCAGGCTCGCCCTGTCCGCTGAGGAGAGCTTCAAGACAGTCACGCGTCACCCCGCGCAGTACCACTTGAAGACAGGCGTGACACGTGACGGGCGGCTCGTCGCGAGGGAATGCGAGATCCACATGGATACCGGTGCCTATGCCGATGCGGGACCCAGGGTTACACAAAAGGCCGGTTACCGGGCCCAGGGCCCCTATCGTATCCCGCACGTAAAGACCAATGCCTACACAGTCTATACCAACACGGTGCCTGCAGGGGCCTTTCGCGGCTTTGGCACCCTTCAAGTAACCTGGGCGTACGAGTCACAGATGGACATCATAGCCGAAAGACTGGGCCTCGACGCCCTGGACTTCCGTCTCAAGAACCTGCTGCGAAAGGGGGATACATACACCCCCGGAGACACGCCCGTGGATTGCAACCTCAAAGCGGGACTGCTCCTTACCGCCAAAGGCATCGGCTGGAAAAGGCGAGCCAAAGGCCCCAATAGGGGGAAGGGGATAAGCTGCTGCATGAAGGATGGTGGGGGCACTTATAAGATTGCCTCCGCTGCAGTCAAAATGAATCTTGACGGAAGTCTTATCCTACTTACTGGCACCGTCGAGATCGGGCAGGGGGCACGCACCGCTATGACCCAGGTCGTGGCCGAAGAATTGGGTGTATCACCTGACCAGATTCACGTCGCCCAACTGGACACGGATGTGACACCGTACGATGCGGCCACTAACGCCAGTAGCTCCACTGTAGTTATGGGACTCTCTGTCCAGAGGGCCTCTCAAGATTTAAAGAAGCAACTCCTGCGAGCGGCGGGGAAGGCACTCAAGAGCAAGGCGGAGACCTTAACCCTCAGGAATGGAAAAATCTACAATAGAAAAGGCCGAAGCATCTCCTATGAAGACGTTATGACCAACTACTTCGGGGCAGAAGGTGGAGAGATTGTCGGAAGAGGTTCCTACCGAGACAAAAAAAGCAAGAAGGCTGTCCTAGGATCCCCCACCACCTTCTGGGAGGTAAGCTGGGGGGGCGTAGAAGTGGAGGTAGAGCGGGATACAGGGCAGATCAGGGTCCTAAAATACGTTTCGGTCGCCGATGTGGGAAAGGCCATTAACCCGGTTCAGTGCATAGGACAGGATGAGGGAGCGGTCATGTTCGGCATCGGACATACCCTGCTTGAAGAGATGATTTACATCGACGGTAATCTGGTCAATCCCAACTTGGTCGATTACCACCTACCCGGATTCAACGATATGCCCGGAGATTTTAAAACGATCCTGCTCGAAAACCGAAATGGTCCAGGACCCTATGGATCCAAGGGAATGGGGGAAGGCGGACTGCTCCCCGTTGCCCCGGCCATCGGTAACGCCGTTCGCAATGCCGTTGGGGTGAGGATCCACGACCTCCCCATTACCCCCGAAAGGCTGTGGCGGGCCATGAGGGAAAAGGTCAGTGAATCTTAATGGGTTCTAGATTGAGTAGATGCCCCTGGCATTTTCGCCAAGGATCCTTGAACTATTTTGCGAAAGCGTGGGTATAGGGGAAGCCGAGGTTACGGTCCAGGTCATTCATGATTTGGTATTTTTAGGGCCATGCACTTGGCGCTCCCACCTGCCTTAATAAATTCGCTCAACGGCGTCTCGAATACAGAATAGCCAAGCTTTTCCAAGCTCGAGCGAACGGCGGGGCAACCATCGTTCATAACCACGTTGTCGCCCACCACGATCAAATTACAGGCAAACCTCCTTGCCTCGCCCTCCTGAACGGGGATCAGGGTGGGAATACGATCCTCCAGGACTTTTAACGCATAGGAGTCAAAAGCGCCGGGAAAAAATAGCGCCCTATTGTTTCCCAAGGGGCAGAAACAGGTATCCAGGTGGTAAAACCACTCGTTGGTCAGCTCAATCGAAAGGACCTCCCGTTGGAGAATCTCGGCAATTCCCTGGTGGGAGAGAATGTCAGATCGTATATGATAACCGGCAAAGAAGAGATTCCCGCACATCAACAGATCTCCCTCTCCCTCGAAGAAGTTCTCTCCGGGAAGGTGATAAATCTCATAACCTCTAACCTGGAACCAATTCTCAAAATGGGGAATCTCCTCCCGCCTGACCTCATGACGAAATTTGCTCGCGATAAATTTATTTTGCCAGACCAGCCCGGCATTGGCAGTAAAAACCATGTCAGGCAGTCCTTGCCTTGGCTCCACCAACGCCACCTCCACGCCAAGCTGATCCTGAACTAGCCGGTACAGTCCTCGCCATTGCTCCTTGGCTAGCTCGGGCTGGCTCTGGCGGCTACGGCTCATCCACGGGTTGATCTCGTACTCGATCCCGTAGTAAAGGGGCAGACACATCAACAGTCGCATACTCTGATGGTGGTGAGTCGTAAGCCGTCAGACGCGAGGAGGAAAGCACTTACGTCCTCCGGCTTTACTCCTTACGATTTCATCCTTACGCTTTTCACCTAACGACCGTCAACTAGGCAAGGTACTGGCAGAGTTCTCTTAGAAAGGGCTCCACGTCAGTCACCAGCCCCATGGCCTGAAACGTGCCACGATCAGTCAGCTTAGTTACCACTGCGGGATTGATGTCGACGCAGACGGTTTTTACGCTTGCAGGAAGGAGGTTCCCGGTAGCTATAGCATGGAGGGTCGTTGCCATCATCAGGACAAAGCTGACTCCCTGCACCTTCTCGCGCATTAGATCCTGGGCCTTCAGGACATCTGTGATCACATCAGGAAGAGGACCGTCATCACGAATGGAGCCTGCCAATATGAAATCAACCCCGTTTTTTACGCAACTACAAAATACCCCTCGAGTCAGCACCCCTTGCTCGACAGCTTGTCTAATCCCCCCGGCCTTCTTGATCGTGTTAATCGCCCAGAGATGGTGCTCGTGCCCCTCAGTGGCACGGATCTTCTTCTCCAGGTAGACGCCCAGAGAGGTCCCGTAGAGAGCGGCCTCTACATCGTGGACTGCAAGCCCATTCCCGCCAAACAGAATCTGAACATAACCCCTTTCAATCATCTCCACCAGATACTGCAAGGCACCGGTATGAATCAATCCGGGACCTGCAACCACCAGGATCTTGCCGCCATCCCGGTGCACCCTCTTCATGGACTCGGCGACCTCCCGGATTAAGAGACCCTTCGGTCTCTCAGTCGAAACCGGGGCGGACATAAACTCAAAAACCTCGCGTGGCACCCGCCTCTCAATAGGAAGGACTTTAACACCCCGATGACCAACGACAGTAAGGTCTCCTTTCTTAACCCTATGGAAGGGAACACTCTCTGCGCGCAAACCCGAGACATCGACCCGAATACCACAGTCCATCTCTGGCGACCGGACTTCAAGCCATTTCTTTTTTAGTCGAACCAGAGTGGCCAGATTGGTCGTGGCATAGAACCCTTCGGGGAAGACCCTATCTTGTGGCGCTGGCTCGAGCCGCACCGACCCCTCGCCTTCATCCAAGGGCAGGGCTCCATGTTCCTTGACTTTGGCAAGGATCTGTTCGAGTACCTCTTCCGACTGGGTCTCCACCATAATCTGTGCGTAACTCCGATCCGACCGGCGATGTCCCACCTGGACCTGGAGAATTTCAAATTCGCCACCCAGGTTAATGATCAGGTCTAAGACCTTAGGAAGGATCAGGGAGTCAATAATATGGCCGGAGAGCTCGACTATGCTGCTGGCCATGAAAGCACCACCTTCCAAAACATTCTATCGTGAGGCTCCCGCGACTACAACCCTACTCCTTCCCTCTCTCTAACAGGCCTGCGGATCTGATTCTGCTTTATGTCTAAACGACTACGACGAGAAGCTGTCTCCAGAGTTCACCGGAAAATTCCAGGACAGTTCTATTGCTGAGATGAACGGACTAGCGGAAAAATAACCGTAAAGGTGGAACCAATTCCCCACTCACTCTCAACTTTAATCTCTCCATCAAGGATTTCGACGAGACGCTTGACAATGCTCAGACCCAACCCTGTGCCAGGATACCTTTTTCGGTCCAATCCCTCCGCCATGTAGAAAGGCTCAAAAAGGTGCGCGAGTTCTTCACTCTTTATCCCTATCCCTGTGTCCCGAACAGAAAAGGCAACCCGTGTGCGTTCAGAATCACCCTGCTTGTCTTTCAAACAATGCACTTTCAGTTCGACCACTCCCTTTTCGGTATATTTGGCGGCATTAGCGAGCAGGTTCTGAAGTATCTCTTTAATCTTTGACTTATCACTCCTAAGCCTCGGTACGGAATTTTCCATCTTGATCTTGAGCTCAAGCCCCTTTTCTCCATACAAATCCATATAGGAAGATTCCAACTCGCCGATTACCTCCTTGGGGGCAAATTCTTCGATGATGACGGGAACCCGTCCTGCCTCGATCCGCGCCAGGTCAAGAACCTCATTGATGAGATTTCGCAAATCATACGCATTCCGCTCTAACATCTCCAAGCCCGGTTTTTGTTTCTCGGTAACCTTTCCGTAAAAACCGTCCAACATAAGCTGCAGAGATCCTATGATCACATTTAGCGGGGTCCGTAACTCGTGGGCTAAGGTATTGAGGAATTCGGATTTTGCTTCGTAGGCCTCTACCGCTTCTCTTGACTTGTTTTGAACCTCCTCAAACAGCTTTGCATTGTCAATAGCTATCGCCGCCCCATTTGCGAACTGCTCGATTAAGTCCATTTCGCGGCGAGAAAACTTACGGGGAGAACGGGTCATTACAAAGATGACTCCTAAGGGCTTTCCGACCTTGCTAAATAAAGGGGCGCCAAGAAAACCGTGCAGATCGGCGGCCTTCACAGTTCCGTGATAGGGCCTGTCACTATCATGGGCCATGTCTCTGACCGCGAGAGGCTTACGGTTTTCCAGCATCCACATCCCGCGCCCAACTACCTGACCAACCCCCTTGATGGGCAAGATGCGCAAAACCGTCTCATCTCCTGCTGCGGCACGACCCAACATCTTTCCCTCACTATCAAGGAGGCGGACCCAGGCGATTTCTGCATGAAACAGATAAGCCGCCTGCTCGGTAAATTTCTGCAGCAACTCATCCAGACCCAAAAGAAGGAGATTGGACAGGAACTCCCTCAGAACACGCTGCTCTTCATAAGAGCGTTGGAGGTCTACTACAGGTCTCCGCTTCAATATTCCTCCGCAGACCTTGACTCAGTTAGCGTTCCTGAAGGATCGCGTCACCGCTGTAGCGACGTATCTTGCCGATGCGGATGAGGACCCCATATCCCTTACGCTCAGGGTCTTTATCTAGCTCTGCCTTGATGGTTCGATCCATGATCTTCTGACGCATCTCGCCTTCTTTATACAGTTTGGCCTCACCGTAGAAACGCCAGCCGACTTTTCCCTTGTAGTCTAGGTAGAACATCGCCACATGAGGGTTCTCCTCAATATGCTCTGCACCCGACTGGCGCGAGCGTTCCCAAAAGGCCAGGTGGTCATCGTCCCATACAAAAGTGCTGCCACGGACACTGAGGCTTGGAACTCCCTCTTTCGATGAAGTAGCCCAAACACAGAATTTTTCATCTGTAAAGGCATTGCCGATCCTTTCCTTCATTTCGTCAGTGAACTTTATCATGATGATCCTCCCTCTAATAATATATTGACGCAGCCAGCCCACCTCAGAGAAAGGGGGCTGTTTTGCCTTTGAATCCATAGAAGCTTACAATAATTGAACCCCCCCACCAAATGCAAGGAGGGTTTACCTATGGCAGAGTCTTTCAAAAATTACATCAACGGCAAATGGGTCAAGCTAAAGTCAGGCAAAACCTTCGAAAATCGCAATCCTGCCAACCGTAATGACCTGATCGGCCATTTCCCGGCCTCCGGCCCCGAGGATGTAGGCGAGGCGGTCAAGGCAGCCAAAGAGGCCTTTCCAGAGTGGAGCCACGTCCCTGCACCGAAGCGGGGAGAGATCCTCTACAGGGTGGGCGAGCTAATGGGCCAGTATAAGGAGGCTATTGCCCGGACTATGACGCGGGAGATGGGAAAGATTCTCAAAGAAACGCGCGGAGACATTCAGGAGGGGATCGACACCGCCTTCTATGCAGGAGGAGAAGGGCGGAGGCTCTTCGGCGAGACCACGCCCTCCGAACTCCCTGATAAATTTGCCCTGTCGTTGCGGGTCCCTATAGGGGTTTGCGGTCTAATCACTCCATGGAATTTTCCCATAGCCATCCCCACCTGGAAGCTCTTTCCCGCCCTCCTCTGCGGCAATACCGTCGTATTAAAGCCTGCCGAAGATACCCCCCACTCTGCGATCAGGCTCTTTGAAATCCTCGAAGAGGCTGGAGTCCCGCCCGGAGTCGCCAACCTGGTGCACGGTAAAGGAGAGGAGGCAGGGGCAGCACTTGTGCGTCACCGAGACGTCCGACTCGTCTCCTTCACCGGGTCAACAGCAGTCGGACGGGAGATTGCCGCCGCATGTGGTCAAAACCTTAAAAGGGTATCCCTGGAGATGGGAGGGAAAAACGCCCAAATCGTGATGGAGGATGCAGACTTGATTCTTGCCATGGACGGAGCCCTCTGGGGCGCCTTTGGGACCACAGGGCAGCGCTGTACGGCTACAAGTCGTCTTATCATTCACCGGGACATTATAAAAGAATTGACCGAAAGTTTGGTCGAACGGGCAAAAAAGATAAAAATCGGAGACGGCCTAGATAAGGGCACTGAAATGGGCCCCCTGATCAATGAAGCGGCACGACAAAAAGTACACCGTTACGTCCAAATCGGCAAAGAGGAGGGGGCGAGACTAATACTCGGCGGGGAACCCTATGAAAAAGGAAAGTGGAAAGACGGCAATTTTTACCGGCCGACCATTTTCGATCAGGTGACCCCGGGCATGCGTATCGCCCAAGAAGAGATCTTCGGTCCATTCCTGTCCATCATCGAGGTCAAGAGCTTCGAAGAGGCCCTCGAAGTCTTGAACGGAACCTCCTATGGCCTTTCCAGCTCCATTTATACCCGGGATGTGGGTCGTGCCTTCCGTGCCATGAGGGACAGCGAGGTGGGCATTACATACATTAATGGACCTACGATCGGAGCTGAAGTCCATCTTCCCTTTGGCGGTGTAAAAGAGACAGGCAACGGTCACCGCGAGGCTGGAACAACCGTTTACGATACTTTTAGTGAGTGGAAATCCGTCTATGTCGATTATTCGGGGAAATTACAGAAGGCGCAGATTGACAACGTGAAGTAAAAGGCAGCTGGCAAAAGGTTATGACACAAAAGAAATTCGCCTCAAGAAAGATCGCCTTAATCGGGGCAGGTAAGATCGGCAAACTCGGTGCTCTCTTACTTGGAAAAAAGTACAATGTCACTGTTTACGACATCGATGAAGAAAAAGCCAAAGAAACGGCCGGTGCGACCAGCACACATGGACAGCTCGACGTTAACCATGCAGACAAGCTGAGGCAGGCCCTTGATGGGAAGGAGATGGTCATCTCATGCTGTCCATACTATTGCAATGAAAAGATCGCCCTTACCGCACGCGACCTGGGGCTCGTTTACTGCGATCTCTCGGAGGATATCAGCTCAGGGGCGAGCATCGAGAATATTGCCAAAAGCGCAACATCGCCCTTTATTCCACACTGCGGCCTTGCCCCGGGCTTCGCCCAGATCATAGCGAATCACATGGTTCAAAGGTACGACCCTGTAACCAGCGTATCTATTCGTGTCGGCGCCCTCCCCGAAAACCCTACCAACGCATTGAAATATAACCTGACCTGGAGCACGGACGGCCTAATTAACGAATACGGGAACCCTTGTGAAATTTTGATTGACGGCCAGCTTCGGCAGGTTCAGCCCCTGGAGGGCTACGAACGTCTGATCATTGGGGATGTGGAGTACGAAGCCTTCAACACGTCAGGCGGGTTGGGCACGCTCGCAAGGAGCCTGAACGGGAAGGTGAAAGATTTAAACTACAAGACGCTTCGCTACCTTGGACACCGCGACCTCATGAAGTTTCTCATGGTGGACCTGCAGTTGAATGAATATAGGGAAATCCTCAAACAGATACTCGAATCCGCTGTCCCTACAACTCACCAGGACCGAGTTGTCATCCTGGTCTCAGTAGTCGGTAAAGTGGACGGATCGTTACGCGAAAACACTTACACGAAGGTAATCCCACACGGAGACATAGACGGCATCCACTGGACGGCAATTCAGATCGCAACTGCTTCCTCGCTGGCCTCTGTTGTTGATATAAGCCTTCAAGGAAAAATTTCAAAAAAAGGCTTGGTTCGCCAGGAGGAAATCGACTTCGAGGCCTTTACTGAAAACGAATTTGGGTCCGTTTATAGATGAACCCGAGAGCCCCACTGCTGGCTTAGCAGCTAGCGAAACAGCCCACGGACATTCTCACCCAACAGTTTCCTCTTTACATTGCTCGTAGTCCGGGTCCTTTGGATTATCCTGACTGCTTCTCCAAGAAGAGCAATCGTTGGAAAATCGCTGCCCATGAGGACCTGACCCTCTCCCATCATTTGGACCGCAAATCTGATCTCCTCCGAGCTCCAAAAAGGAGGGGCAGTGTCGATGAAGATGCGCCTTCGGTACTTATTGAAAAATCCTTTAGGGCGCTTTTCCCAGAATGAAGGGTTTAGACGGTTTTTCAGGGCGAAATAGGCCCCGCCCAAATGAGTAAAAACAAAACGGAGCTTCGGAAAACGATCCAGCGTTCCACTCAACATCAGCCGGGTAATGTTTATCGTGTTGTCAAAGGCACGGCCCAAGTTCCTGGTAAGGTTGAAATCCTCCATGCCGTGAGGGTGTGACAGTGGAACCTCTGAAGCAGGATGGATAAAGATCGGAATTTCCAAATCCGAGACTGTCCTATAAAAAGAGTAATACTCTTTGTGGTCCAAAAGGACCCCGTTTACGTGAGTGTTAATTCCAACTCCCTTGAAGCCCAGCTTATAAATGGACCGCTTGAGCTCATTTCTTCCCTCTCTATCTAGGGGAGGGACGTGAGCCAAGGGGATCACTCGATTTGGGAATTGAGCAGTGACCTCTGCCATCTTGTCGTTTATGAAACGGGCCCCCTTGATATCAATCCAATCGAGCCAACAGCCCACATGGAGAACGGCCTGATCCACCCCGACCCGATCCATTTCCTTGATCTGATCTCCCATATTGGCTGTCATGATCGGTGGAGAAAACAACTGTACGCCACCTCGCCGAATACGAAAGCGGTCGGGCTCCCTAACCACACTCTCATCCGAACGAGTAAAAGGCTCCGGATTTCGATAATGCTCTTCAGGCATCCAATGGTGATGGGCATCGATAACGAGGCTCCTTTTTTTCATGGCTCCCTATCTACTCGAAGTCCATCTTTTTCACAAGACGAAAACCACTATGAAGCCTCCACTGCCTTACGGCGGTGGTATCCTTCATTTCTTCGGCGGAATCCGCCGAAGCACCCTCCTTCGCTTGCCCCGTGGAGTAGGTTCTCACTCGGAGGCTCTCGTCTCGACCGTGGTGAGTACTCCCACAGGGCGAGCCGAGCTTCGGGGGGTCCACCTTTCGCATTCATCCACGGCCTAACAGCCGTGGTTTTCTGCGAAGGCGGAAAATTCATGAGAAATAAACCCCTTCCCCTTTTCAGGGTTTTTTGATATTTGACAAGACCATCCTCTCTGCGCCTCTTTTGGAAGGCCTTTGAGGTGAATTTCAGGTCTTACTTTTCAAAGATGAGATTCTCCATATTTTCTCGATTGGTTATTGGATATCTAACAACATTCATTCTTGTAGCAGCAGCTAGTGCCTATGCGATTGTCCAGCTATACCGATTAAACAATATTACAAGGTCTCTCCATAAGACCGATAATCTAATTATAAATTACGAAGAAAAACTTACAGATGCCCTCCTCTCGCAGATTCGGAACGAGAGAAAATTCATCATTACAAAGGATAATGCCCTTTATAACCAGTTTCGCCTATTTGTAAGGGATTTTGAGAAATACCTCCGCGAGGCACGATCCATTGCAGAGTCTCCACAGGTAATGAATTTACTTATCCAGGTAAATGAGCAGCATCAACTCTACCAAAAACTATTTAATGAGGAGATAAAACATCTGAAGTCTGGCCGGAAGTATGCCCAAAATAGGTACCGCCAGGAGAAGGAAAAGGCTACGGATGAAATTATACAGGCACTTAAGAAAGTAAAAATCCAGAGTCAGCATATCATCTCAGATAAGTTAAAGAGACTGGATGTGCTTGGAACCAATACCCGCAGGGCTGCCATGGTCTTAACGGGTACTTTGCTCATCTTAGGGATCCTTATCTCACTCTTCACTACCAGGAGTATCACCGTACCCCTTTCTATCCTGGAGAAAAAGACTAGAGAAATTGCCAAAGGGGATTTTTGCGGGGACCTGAATCTTTCGTCTCCACCGGAAATGGAAGAGTTGTCCAAGGCCTTTAACCTCATGTGTAATAAACTGAACGAACTGGATAAGATGAAATCCGATTTCTTGTCCACGATGTCCCATGAGCTTCGCACTCCACTTACCTCCATAAAGGAGGGAACAGGACTTCTTATGGAAGGAGTGGGGGGTGAGATTACGGACAAGCAGAAAATGGTTTTGACAATCCTGGCCGAGGAGAGCAATAGATTGATTCACCTGGTTAATTCCCTGCTGGATCTATCCAAGATGGAGGCGGGGATGGTGACCTATAATTTCGAGCGGGCAAATTTAGCCCTTCTCATAGAAAAGGTTATGATCGAAATAGTACCGCTTGCCGAAGCTAAAAAGATCAGTCTTGAGACAAAGATCTCTAAGGACTTGCCAATGATAAAGTTAGACTTCGAGAGGATTCTTCAGGCGCTACGGAATCTGATTGGAAATGCCGTGAAATTCACTCCTGAAGGCGGCCAGGTGAGTGTGTCTGCCCGCCCTATGAACGGAGGATTAGAGGCATCTGTGACAGATACCGGTCCTGGCATACCGCCAGAAAACCTGATATCCATCTTTGAGAAGTTTCAGCAAGTAGGCTCGACAGATTCGACGGGGATCAAGGGTACGGGCTTAGGATTAGCTATTGTTAAGCACATAATATCATTTCATGGTGGTAGAATATGGGCAGAAAGCAAACCCGACCAGGGAAGCACCTTTATTTTT
>JAZFYO010000276.1:0-2582 GCA_036443615.1 Binatia bacterium
GACGCTTCAGCAGCTCGAAATTGACAATCCCTGCCTAGTGGGAATAGACTAAGGGCCGCTGATCAGTTTATAAGGTTCATCATCTGAGGGAGGAGGCCCAGGAAGGCACCGGGACAAAACAACCAGACCGCGGTGCTTCTTTGTTTTTTGAAGCAGGTGAGAGGGTCATGCGCCCTAATAGTGGCGGCGGCAAGGGAACCGTCCGAGAGAGATTTGGTTTATTATATAGCTGGCAATGAGGACTGGTGAGGTAGTATCTTGTGGGTGGTGGAGGCAGCCTCTCCTGCGACACTTCTTGTCCTGGTTTGTTGGATTGCAAGTCCTGACCCCGTTCGCTACTTCATCCTTTCGCCTTTATCCTTGGAACAGGGGCAGCCAATCCGGTGTTGCCTTTTTTTTTGAGTGTTGGAAAAGATTGTTTAGATTGCAAAGCCTGACCCCGGGGATGGATGTGGGAATCGGGAGGTGAAGGTGATATCATTCTTGAAGGGGTGAACCCATGAAAAGCATAGAAGAGCGAATTAAAGAATTGCCACCTGAGCTTCAGAGGGAGGTGGAGGGTTTTGTCGAGTCCCTTCACGCAAAGCAGATGAGAAAACAGCGGGGTATGCCCAAATTTGACTGGGCTGGTGCCCTTAAGGATCTGAGGGACAAGTACAGCTCAGTTGAGCTTCAACATAAAATTTCTGAGTGGAGAATCGGGGGGAGATGAGGCTCCTCATCGATACCAACGTTTTCCTGGAGATCATCTTACAACAAGATAAGGCAGAGCAAGCAAAGACTCTTTTGGAACGAACCGAGAACCACGAGTTCTTCATATCCGACTATTCCCTCCACTCGATAGGAGTGCTTCTTTTTCGTCGAAGACAACACGACATTTTTCAGGAGTTCCTGGACGACATGACACTAAATGCTGGAATGACGGTGATTTCCGTTTTCGCACATGAGATGCGGGCTATCATCGAAGTGGCCCAAAAATTCAATCTCGACTTTGACGATGCCTACCAGTATGTAGCGGCTGAGAAGAATGACCTGAACATTGTAAGTTTTGATAGCGATTTTGACCGAACCGAACGGGGACGAAAAACCCCGGCTGAAATCCAGAGTGTCTGACCGAGAACTGCGACCCCTTTTGACTTATAGCCGATATGGGTTGAGGTTTTGATTCGACTTTATTATTTGATTCGGCACTTTAGGGATTATCTGAAAAATGGGTAATATCCGTCACTCATACAAAGGCATCGGGTTGGCCAATCAGGCCTCCGGTGCCTTTTGTTTTTTTTGAACTCAGTATCGCGACCCAGGGCTATGCATAGATGATCGTTAGAAAAGTAGCCTGTCCCCTTTTCCTATAGATGGTTGGGGGAAAATTAAGAACGCCAAGGGAGGATGGCCATGTTCAAGGTATCGTTTCTTCGGTCTTGGAATTTCCACGCAGACAACCTAGACGGGACAACGAAGTTCTACCGGGAGGTTCTCGGCGCGGAGCTGCGCAAGACACACACCGTCGCAGGCGTGAAGGTGGCCCGCCTGCAACTAGGTGACTCAGGCATTGGGCTTTTCGATGCGTCTGAGAAAAAAGCCCCTCGTGTCCCGCATCACACCTTTGAGATCGAGGGACCCAGTGATCCTGAAGAGCTGGTAAAAGTTCTTGAGGCCAGAGGGGCCAAGGTAGAGGGGATCCGCCGGTACGGAAATGGTCCGGGGTATTCTGTCTACGTTATCGATCCCAGTGGCAACCGTCTTGAACTCTCTACGGGCTCCGGCTGATGTCGAGAATGTCGAACCACTAAAGCTCTTATTTCTTTGAATGTGTAGGAAAACCAGCTCACAAGTGGGTCAACGGATCTATCTGCAAGGCAAAGAGAGGAGGGGCACCCTTTTACCTTTCTATCCGCTGAGAGAATACAGCAAATTGAAGATGCAATCCGTTTCGCCCTCGACCTCCCCTGATCCCACTTCGACCGCGCCTGTACACTCCGCAGCTTGAAATTGACAATCCCAGTCCAGTGGCACTAGACTACCCGTCTTTATAGAAAGCAATTTATAGGGTTCATTATCTTGAGGAGGCGGTCCATGAGGGTTAAGACATCAGGATAAGGCAACAAAGCCTCCAGTGATTTTTGTTTTTAACGAGGCGTTTATACTGGGAGCTCGATTGTCAAAAGCAAAAATTTGACCTCAAAATACTGAGAAAGATTGATAAGATTGAAAGCCCTGACCCCCAATCCCTCAGCCGCTCCGTTAGCCGTAATCGTATGGAGTTCTTCCTGGAAACGTTCATCGGTGGTACTATCCGGGGGTCCGGAGGAAATGAGCCATGAAAAGGATTTCCAAGGTCAAGGTCTTGCCGGAATATCAGCTGGAACTTGAATTTGACGACGGAGTATCCGGGACTGTAGATCTCTCTGAAGCTGTCGGCAAAGGGGTGTTCGCGCTATGGCGTGACCCGCTTGCCTTCGATCGGGTTCGTATCGGTTCGTCCGGCGAACTGGTCTGGGATGACCGGATTGATTTGTGCCCGGATGCGCTCTACCTCAAGGTGACGGGGAAGAAGCCGGAAGACATTTTCCCTGCGCTCC
>JAZFYO010000277.1:0-3252 GCA_036443615.1 Binatia bacterium
GAGGGTCTGCCCGACATCGGCATTGAGGTTACGGAGATGCGCCATGGCGATGTGGTGGAGGGTGAAGGCTGGCGGGTACGCGCAACAGAGGTCGAACACTGGCCCATCCCTCTTTCTCTGGGTTTCCTTGTTGAGGAGGATGAAAACCGCATTTTCTTTAGCGGGGATACTGCGCCTTGCGACGCCGTGAGGCGGGATGCCGGAGGGGTGGATTTACTCATTCATGAAGCGATGTACTTCGCACCCGATTCGGGGCACTATCGGAGCCACAGCCATCCCGAGAAGGTGGGAGAGGTGGCACACCAGGCCGGCGCCGGTCATCTGGTGCTGACCCATCTCCAACCGAGCACGCGCGCAGAACAGCTCTTAAACGACGCCACGGCGCATTTTCCCCACAGGATCACCATGGCTGCCGACCAGATGCGCCTCGTGTTGTAAATCTTCGCTGTTACGTAGCATCAAGAAACGTCGACGAACAGATCGTCGACTTCGAACTTTGTCCGTATCAGTCCCTGACGATAACTGTATTCAACCAGCTTATTTAGCACCTTTCGGTTCTGCTCGAGGCCATAAGGATAAAAGTCATGCCCTAGTAGCTCCCTAGTTTCCTCTACCGAGTCCGAAAACCAAGGTAGGCCATACTCAATTTCGTGCTCCTGGGTAAGGCTCTGATACCAATCGTCGAGTGCCTTCGAATAAGCCTCAAACAGCTGTCGTGGTAATTTTGAGTAACGTTGAAAAACCTCCTCGCGAAGCACAACTGTGTGCATGATAGGGAAGATGCCTGTACGCTGCAGATAGCGCCTTTCCTCATTCCTGTAGTCAGCAAAGAGGCGCCGAACCTTCGTGGATCCCTTCCGAAAGCTGGTAGGAGGCAAGGGTGAAATGATGCCATCCAGTTCTCCGGCGTCGAGCAGGCCGTCCAGTGTCTGATCCGGGCCCAACTGCTCTACCCGAATATGAGGGGACAGGTTGAGGCTTCCGTGCCCTTCCCGCCTCGTTCGAAACTGACCCCCAACAATCCAGGTGATCGATTCCGGGGCTACACCGAAATCATCTTCAAGAATTCCCCTTACCCAAACCGCTGCCGTCATATGATACTCCGGTACGCCGATGCGTTTACCGGCCAGGTGTGACGGCTCGTGAATATCCGCATTCGATCTTACATAGATGGAACGGTGGCGCAAAACACGTGAAGGAAAAACAGGTATGCCATGAAACGGGGGGGGCCTTGATCCCTGTCGATAAGGTAAGCGGATAGTGACATCTCGGACACGTCAAACTCTTGATGGCGTATCATACGCCAGAATGTTTCTGTCGGACGGACAAAACTGACACGATGAACCTTCCATCCGTCCAGATGAACTCTGCCCTCCATTAAGCTCCGTGTTCGGTCGTAGTTCCCGCAGGCCAGCTTGATCACAGGCTCATCGGCCATCGTTCTCCTCCTCCATTGTATTAGACATAAAACCGCTCGCTGGCTGATGTGCCGGCTCCCGCTTTATTGCGTAACACGGTGCCCTGAGTTAGGCTAGATTAATGCAATCCTCAAGAGGGATGGGAGGATAGTTATGTTAGAGAAATTATTTGCCCCTTATAAGGATTACTCTCTCCTGCTTCTTAGACTGGGAGTGGGTGGTATTTTTATCAGTTACGGGGTGATCAAGTTTATCGGGGGATTAGACGGCGTTGCTTCCTTTCTTGCGCAGCACGGCACCCCCTTTCCGGGCGTCATGGCCCCTGTGGTAGTTGCAGTGGAGTTTTTCGGCGGGTTGGCCATCGTCTTAGGAATCAGTACTCGATTAGCCGCGCTCCTGTTAAGTGTGGTCATGATAGTAGCCATGGCAACCGTTACGCTTGCCATGGGATTTGCCGGCGGCTACGACCTCAACCTTGCCCTGCTTGGTGGTCTTCTGTGTTTGCTCCTTGCCGGTCCCGGAAGACCCGCCATTGGAGGTGACCTTTAAAGGCCTCTACAAACACCGCTCCACCTTCTGTCCCCAAATCGGCCCTGTTGCTTACGCCACCAGTATTCAAAATTCACGCCGTTTAACAGCAGTCCCAGGGGGTGGCGGCCGATTTTCCGAAATTCCTGCCGACGGTTTTTTTGCGATCGAGGCTATCTATCCTTACCGGCGTAAATGTCCATGACCGTGCCGAGTAGTCTAAGCGCATCAGCCTTTTTCCGCTGAAAGGAGTTGCGCCCGATGATGGAGCCGAACCCACCGCCCTCTTGGATGGCCCGAATCTCTTTGAGCAAGGCGTCATCTGTTTGCGCAGGACCGCCGGAGAAAATGACGATCCGCCGCCCGTCAAAGGTGCACTGGACTATGTGCCGCACCCGTTGGGCCTGCGTCTCAATAGGGATCCGTTCTTTTTCATAGACCTTGCGGGCTGCCTCCTGCTCGATATGCGCGCTCGGCAGCTTTACCTTGATAATGTGAGCACCTAATTGCGCGGCAATTTGTGCGGCGTAGCCCGTGACATCAATAGCCGTTTCTCCCTCCTTGGAGAGGCCCGACCCCCTCGGGTAAGACCAGATCACGACGACCAAGCCGCAGCGCTTGGCCTCTTCGGCATAGGCGCGAATCTGCTGATACATCTTGAGGCGATGTTGCGAGCCCGGGTAAATTGTGAATCCAATACCCACACAACCCAAGCGCAGCGCGTCACCGACGCTACCGGTCAGGGCCTGGTCCGGGTCCTTTTCATCGAGCAGCGAGTCACGGTTGTTCAATTTGAGTATCAGCGGCACTTCTCCAGCAAAATCCCTTACCCCTGCCTCCAAGGACCCCAAAGGCGCTGCATAGGCATTGCAGCCTGCCTCTATGGCTAGCTCGAAGTGGTACCGTGGATCATAGCCGGGTGGGTTAGGCGCAAAACTACGCGCTGGACCGTGTTCGAATCCCTGATCTACCGGCAGGATGACAAACTTGCCGGTACCCGCCAGCGTTCCATGGTTCAAGATCCGGGAAAGGTTGGTCAGTGTTCCCGGATTGTCACTGCTATACCAACTTAAAATCTCTCGAACTCGTTCAGTCATCGCAATACCCCCTTCCGTAAAGGCTCATCTAGCAGCATTTAAGTCACGACTGCTCCATTCATGGCCGCCCCGTCCTAACAGACCATCCGCTTCTTTCGGTCCCCAGGTCCCCGCCGCGTAGTTGGGGAAGTTTCGTGGGGGTAACGCCTTCCACACATCCAGGATTGGCGTTACTACGCTCCAGCCTGCCTCGACCATGTCCGCTCGTT
>JAZFYO010000278.1:0-4286 GCA_036443615.1 Binatia bacterium
GGGTCAAGGAGAAATTGGCCTAAGCCTTTCTATGAAAAAGGCCCTAAGAGATGCAGAGACAGAACTGACGGACGTGGATGCAATCCATGCCAATGGAGATTCTACCCTCGAACACGACCGTGCCGAGGGGGAAGCGATCAGGAAGGTTTTTGGCCCAAAGGCCTCCCGCTTACCTATTGCTGCTACAAAATCGCTCCATGGCCATCTCCTTTCGGCAGCCGGGGCGGTGGAGCTTGTCAGCGTGCTGATCATGCTCGAGCGCGGGGTCATCCCTCCGATTGCCAATTACGATAGACCTGATCCTGAGTGCGACCTTGACCTTGTTCACGGCCAGCCGCGGGAGATGTCGGGTATGGAGACAATCATCCTTAATGCTCTGGGGCTATTCGGTGAAGGGGTCAGTGTAGTGGTTCGGAGGTAGGGTGATGCGCTTCATACTCTTTGATCGAATTGTGGAGCTTGAGAAGAATCATAGGGCGGTCCTTCTCAAGAATGTAAGTCAATGTGAAGATTATTTTACCGATCATTTTCCCGGGTTTCCAGTGGTCCCAGGATCCATCATCCTGGGCAGTTTTGAACAGGGGTCGGAGATCCTGCTTGGGGCGAGCTGTGATTTTTCGCTCCGTCCGGTTTTAAAAGTCGTGTCGAGGGCAAGCTTCCGGCACTTTGTGCTGCCGGGCGATCAGATGAACATTTTTCTAACCATTGACGACACCTCGCCAACCCGAATTAAGGCATTGGCGGAGGTTGACGGAAAGCGGGTAGCAGATGCTAGGCTCGACTTTATCATGGAGAGCCCCGATGGTGATCCCAGGGTCTATGATGCGTGCGCGCGCTTAAAGGGTTTATATGGAATTCTTACAGGTAACCCGGTCGTGAAGCTGTGGGACCTCTGGGAAAGAAGGAGATAGGCACTAAAGAGACTTTGAAGCGTCGTAAGACAGTCATAACGGGCATAGGACTTGTTACTCCCTTTGGGGTAGGTGTCGAGCCTTTCTGGCAATCCGTCATCGGTGGGCTCTCTGGGGTCTCTAGGGTTACCCACTTTGACCCCTCGGGGCTTCCGTGCCAATTTGCCGGCTATCTAAGTGATGGGGCCCCTTCGCCGGATTTCTCAGCTCCAGGGGATTGTACCGGAGAACCACGATTTGCGCATTTTGCCCTGACTGCTTCCCGAATGGCCTCTGGAGAATCAGGGTGGGTCGGTTCTGTGGAGCCTGAGCGCGTGGGGGTGTACCTCGGGACAAGCGGAGAGAGGGCAAGCTTGGCCATGCACGCGGAAATTGCCTATGAGGCCCGAAGCGACAACGGAAAGATTAATCCCCGGGATTACTTTCGTGTCTGGAGGACGAGGATGAAAGGGGCGGCCCAGCGATTTCTACCCCAGTATGCAACTATGACGATCGCAAGGGAGTTAGGTGTCCTGGGACCGGTGACGACCATCAATACGGCGTGCACGTCCTCGGCACATGCCATTGGGGAGGCCCTGAGGGCGGTCCAGCACGGGACGGTTGATATTGCGATCGCCGGGGGATCTGAATGCATTGTCTCGCAGATTGGCTTTCAGGTCTTCTCTCCGCTTGGTGTCCTTTCTCGGCGCAACGAGGCCCCGGAGAAAGCGAGTCGCCCGTTTGATGAGGAGCGTGATGGGTTTGTCCTGGGAGAAGGTGCGGGCATCCTCGTCGTAGAGAACGTGGACTCTGCTGTCCGGCGTGGGGCTCCCATTCTCGCCGAGCTTGCGGGCTACGGTAGCGCCTGCGATGCCTATCGGATTACCGATGAGGCGCCTGATGGTCGTGGAGCCATCCTGGCCATGCGCAGGACCCTGGACGATGCCTCGCTCTCGCCGAATGAGGTCGATTACATCAATGCCCATGGAACCTCGACCCCGATGAACGACCGGGTCGAGACACAGGCCATCAAGGCGGTCTTCGGTGACCATGCCTATCGGATTCCGGTGAGTTCCATCAAATCAATGATTGGGCACACGATATCAGCCGCCGGGGCGATTGAGCTCATCACCTGCGTCTTGGCGCTCAGGGATCGGATCCTTCCTCCCACGATCAACTATGAGCACCCCGACACAGACTGCGATCTCGATTACGTGCCAAACAATGCCAGGCAAGCTGCAGTAGAGGTGGCCCTGTCGAACTCCTTCGGGTTTGGCGGACACAATGACTGTCTGGTAGTTAAATCTTTTTGTCCTTGAGGAGCATTGATGGAGGGTGAAAGCGCACTTGCGAAAGAAAGACAAGAAGCGGGAGAACTCACTGACCACGTGAACCTGTCCATGGTCATTCCGGTCTATAATGAGGCAGACTCGCTTTATAGTCTCCATCGACGTCTTTCCCAGACTCTCGCCTCGACAGAAAAGTCGTACGAGATCATATTTGTGGACGATGGGAGCACTGACGGTACCGAAAGAGTACTCAGGGAACTCTTCCAGAAAGACCCTGCGGTCACGGTGATCCGGTTTAACCGGAACTACGGTCAGCACACGGCAGTGATAGCCGGATTCGAGCGGGCACAGGGGGATGTGGTGGTGACCCTGGACGGCGATCTGCAGAACCCACCAGAAGAGATCCCCAAGCTTTTGGCAAAGCTCGAGGAAGGCTACGATGTTGTGGGAGGGTGGAGAGAGGGGCGCCAGGACTCCAGGGTCCGCAGGGGACTTTCCTTTTTGATCAACCAGGTTACGTCTCTTATCGTCGGGGTTAAGATGAGAGACTATGGATGCATGCTCCGGGCTTACCGTCGGTCCGTTGTGGAGAGTGTATGCCAGTCTCAGGAGGCTTCCAGCTTTGTCCCAGCTCTGGCCAATGCCTTTGCCGGGTCTGTGGCCGAGATTCCAGTCTCCCACTCCCCGCGTAGATCCGGACATTCCAAGTACACCCCATTTCGGCTCCTGCGGTTAAACTTCGACCTTTTGACGGGCTTCTCGCTTCTCCCGATTCAGGTGGTGAGCTTTGCAGGGATCATGATCTCTTTCCTCGGTTTTGCATTCGCTATGTTTCTGGCTGTCCGGCGATTGATGGTCGGTCCTGAAGTGGAAGGGGTATTTACCCTCTTTGCGATCCTGTTTTTCTTCGTCGGCCTTCAGATCCTAGCCTTGGGCCTTATAGGGGAGTACATCGGGCGGATTTATATGCAGGTTCGCCGCCGGCCCCGATACGTGGTTAAGGAAACCTGGAAATGAAAATAGCGGTATTTGCCTATAACGAAATCGGATACGAGTGTCTCAAGACCCTCATCGAGTGGGATGAAGAGATCGTCGGGGTCGTTACCCATGAGGACAACCCCGACGAAGAAATCTGGTTTCGATCGGTCGCGGAATTGGCCCGGTCCCATGGCATCCCCGTGTTTACCCCCCTCAATCCCAACACCCCTGAATTCGTCGATCTCGTGCGCGGACTGGGGCCCGAGCTTATCTTTTCCTTCTATTACCGAAAACTTTTGTCGAAGGAGCTTCTGGCAATCCCTCGGCTCGGCGGAATTAACCTTCACGGCTCTTTTTTACCCAAGTATCGCGGCCGCTGTCCGGTCAATTGGGTCCTAATCAATGGTGAGTCTGATACCGGGGTTACTCTCCATTACATGATAGAAAAGGCCGATGCCGGCGATATTATTGCTCAAAAAACGGTGCCTATTGAGATAGAAAACACTGCACTGACCCTCTTTCACAAACTCACGGCCGCCGCAACTCTACTCCTAAGGGAGACCTATCCGCTGATCAGAGCAGGAACAGCCCGGAGGGTTCCTCAGGATTCTAGGATGGCCACAACCTTCGGAGGCAGGCGTCCTCAAGATGGAAAGATAAGCTGGGAGTCGTCAGCGCTTGAAATCCATAATCTCATCCGTGCTGTTACCCATCCATATCCTGGTGCCTTCACCTCTCATGGGGGACGAAAGCTATATCTGTGGGAATCAACCTTTTATAGTCAAGTCTCAGTCGAGAACGGAGGACCTCCGGGGAGAATCGAATCAGTGGAGAAAGGAAAGGGAATGGTTGTACCCACTGGAAAGGGGAGACTGCTAGTGACGCGGGTACAATTTGAGGGAGAAGAAGAAATATCGGCGGATGAGATTTTAGAACGCCACCGCATTCCCTCGGGATCGTTGCTGGGAGAGTAGAGAGATTAAAAGGTCAACCGTCAATTGTAAGTCGTCAGTCGTAAATAGCGAATGGCGAATAGCAAATGGTTAAAAGTCAATAGTCATTAGTCAAGCGAGAAACGTCGGCTAGTCAGTCAGTCCAGTCAAAACGGACCAAATAGACGAAACAGACC
>JAZFYO010000279.1:0-10434 GCA_036443615.1 Binatia bacterium
ACTGGTGTGGTCACAAATACGGCTACCGCAACTTCGAAACCACCCAGATTGACAAATCCAAGAACACACTGATCTTCGACTTTGTGACTGGCGGTGAGCTGTTCCAGAATAACCACCACAAGTACACGATGTCACCGAACTTTGCGGCCCGGTGGTTCGAAATCGACCCTACCTATCCTGTCATCAAGCTCCTGGCCTGGCTCAAGATTATCGATCTTGGCCCTTCCCCGCAAAGGGTGCGTTACCCGGCACCAGATGTAGTTTGACGGAAAGGGGATCGGGAATCTTTCAAAAATGGGGTCAGGATCGATTTAAATATTTTCTTATTGTCTAACTGCTGGCTGACTGCTGATCGCTGACGGCTTTACTCTTGAAGTTTTTTCTTCAGGATTTCGTTTGCGATTTGCGGGTTGGCCTTTCCCTTGGTGGACTTCATGATCTGCCCCACCAGAAAACCGAGCACTTTCTCTTTGCCGGATCGGTAATCCGACACCTGCTGGGTGTGGGCAGCCAAGACCTGGTCTATGGCCATTTCTATGCTGCTCAGATCCGAGACCTGTTCCAGGCCTTTTTCCCGGACAATCTTTTCCGGAGATTCTCCGCTGTCCAACAGTTCCTCAAACAGGGTCTTGGCGATCTTGCCGCTGATCTTTCCCTGGTCAATCATCCGAACCATCTCTGCTAGGTGCTCAGGAGGGATAGGCCAGGCGGAAATGTGTAGCTGCTGGTCAAGTTTCCTTTCCTTGATGACGCGGAAGAGATCCCCCATGACCCAATTGCTGATGGCCTTGGGATTGGAGTGCACCTTTATTGCGGCCTCGTAATAGTCCGCTACGTCTCTCCGACTGGTGAGCAGTTCCGCGTCGTAGAGGGGGAGGGTGTGCTGCGAGACAAAACGACTTCTGCGTGCCTCGGGCAATTCAGGTAGGCCAGACTTGATCTCTTCGATCCAGGCCTCGTCGATGACAAGGGGGAGTAGGTCCGGATCAGGGAAATAGCGGTAGTCGTGGGCAAACTCCTTGGAGCGCATGGGGCGAGTCACTTCATTGTCTTCATCCCACAACAGGGTCTCCTGGGCGATTTGCCCGCCCTCTGTCAGAATGCGGTCCTGCCTCTGGATCTCATACTCCAGCCCCTTTTCCACGGCCTTGAAGGAGTTCATGTTTTTCAGTTCCGCTTTGGTCCCTAATTTTGTACTTCCTTTGGGCCGAAGCGATACGTTCGCATCACAGCGGAAGCTTCCTTCCTCCATGTTGCCATCACAGACCTCCAGATATTGCAGGATAGCCCTGAGGCGTTTGAGGTAAAGCCCGGCTTCCTCGGCACTCCTGATATCAGGCTCGCTGACGATCTCCATGAGCGGCACACCGGCCCGATTGAGATCCACAAGACTGTAATTTCCACGAACGTCATGGATATTTTTCCCTGCGTCCTCCTCCATATGGATACGGGTCAGCATAACTCTTTTCTCTGTGCCGTTATCTTCGATGTCGATATAGCCGCTGCGACAGAGGGGAAGCTCGTATTGGCTGATCTGGTAGCCCTTGGGAAGGTCGGGATAGAAGTAATTCTTTCGTTCCCAGCGGCTATATCGGGCGATCTCGCAGTGCATGGCAAGCCCTGTGCGAATGGTGAACTCCACCACCTTTTTGTTCAGGACGGGCAAGACCCCGGGGAATCCCATGCAGACCGGGCAGGTATTTTGGTTCGGGTCGTCTCCAAAGCTGGTGGAGCACCCGCAGAATATTTTGGATTCGGTCAAAAGTTGGGCATGGACCTCAAGGCCGATGATAGCTTCGTAGCTCAAGGTTATATTATTCTTTCTGGGAGGCAAGTAATCTGTCGATGATCTGCTTGAACCGTGAATAAGGTTGAGCTCCGCGTATCATCTTAGTAGCTTTTACCTTCGAAGAGTCCTGCTCTGTGAGTCCTAACAAAAAGGTGGGTGTCCCCCTGACCCCGGCCTTAACCCCTTCTGCTGTGTCTTCGCGGATCTCAGCCGCATTTTTGCCGCTATTTAGGCATTGATCGAATTTTTGTAAATCAAGGTCAAGCGCACCGGCATAGCCCTGTAGATCTTTTTCTCCCAATGCTTTTTGATTGGAAAAGAGCCGGCTGTGCATCTCCCAATATTTTCCCTGTTCGCCTGCACAGTTGGCGGCTTCGTGTGCTTTGAACGCCTGCGGATGGATGGATTCTATGGGAAAGTCTCTGAAGACATACTTGACCTTACCGGTTTTGATGTAGTCCTTTTCGATCTGAGGCAGCGTCACACGGACGTGCCGGGCGCAAAAGGGTCACTGGTAGTCCGAGAAGTCGACTATCGTTACCCTTGCGCTTCGATCTCCTTTAAAGGGTTCATCGCCAATGCTTAGAACCACAGGCTGAAAAGGTCGGGGGGCCTGCCGTCCTCGTGCTCGCGAAGTCTGTCTCTCTTGAAGGAAGTTTTTAATCGTATCAAGGTCCCTCTGTATTCTTTTCTGGCCTTCCTTGAGAGCCTCTATCTCTTTCTGCAGGGATTTGATCTCATCTCCCGACTGCGTAAAGCCGGGTTGACTGAATGAGAAGAGCAGAAAAGTCGCTCCTACGAGTATCGCAAGCATTGTCTTTTCCATAGCCTTAAATATCAGGAAGCCGCCACCCACGCAACGACCCGCCCAGTTGCCCTTAGATGTCAGATCAGCATCTGAAGTCTTGCTATCACCAAAAAGGGTGAACGCGGATGAGCGTCTAGAATTCTGCGTTTTTTGGCGTCCTGGGAAAAGGCACCACGTCCCGAATGTTCTGTACGCCGGTCACAAACTGAACGGTCCGCTCGAAGCCCAGGCCGAATCCTGCATGAGGTACGGTCCCGTAGTTTCGTAGGTCCAGATACCACCAGTAGTTTTTTTCATCCAGCCCGGCCTGTCTTATTCGTTGCAGGAGTACGTCCCGGCGTTCCTCTCTTTGGCTGCCGCCGATGATCTCGCCGATTCTGGGGACGAGCACGTCCATGGCCCTGACGGTTTTTCCATCTTCGTTCTCTCGCATGTAGAACGCCTTAATGTCCTTTGGGTAGTCAGTGACTATGACCGGGTTGAGTACCTTCTTCTCGGTAAGGTACCGCTCGTGCTCGGACTGGAGGTTGGCTCCCCACTCCACGGGGTATTCAAATCTCTCGCCGGAGCCTTTCAAGATATCTATGGCCTCGGTATAGGAGAGTCTTTCAAAGTTTGAGTTTACGATGCCCTCCAAAGTGGATATGGCGCTCTTCTCAAACCACTCGTTGAAGAAGGCCATATCTTCTCCGCAGTGGTTCAGCACATAGGTGAATATGTACTTTAAGAATTTTTCCACGAGCTCTGCCAGGCCGTCCAGGTCGCAGAAGGCCACCTCTGGCTCGACCATCCAGAACTCTGCCAAGTGCCTGGACGTATTAGAATTCTCAGCGCGGAATGTCGGCCCAAAGGTGTAAACATCAGAGAGGGCCAGGGCAAATATCTCTGCCTCGAGCTGGCCGCTCACCGTAAGGAAAGCAGATTTGCCGAAGAAGTCTTCCTCCGGGTTCACGGCACCGTCCTTCAGGGGCGGTTTTTGCAGGTCAAGTGACGTTACGCGGAACATGGATCCAGCCCCCTCGGCATCGCTGGTCGTTATGATGGGAGTTTGTATGTACTGGAAGCCCTGGCTTTGAAAAAAACTGTGTATGGCGAACGCCATCGCATTTCTAACCCGTGCCATTGCGCCGAAAGTGTTGGTGCGTGGCCTCAGGTGGGCTATCTCCCGCAGATATTCCAGGGAGTGGCGTTTTTTCTGCAGCGGGTACGTTTCGGGGTCGGCGAGCCCGACGACCTCTAGCCTCTTGGCTTGAATCTCGTATTTCTGGCCCTTGCCGAGTGAGTCCACGAGATCGCCCCAGATGGTCACGCTACACCCGGTGCTGAGGGTATCTACCAGCTTATAGTTCGGGAGGGATTCGTTCACTACAACCTGGAGATCCCTTAGCGTTGAACCATCGTTGATCTGGATAAAGGAAACGGCCTTTGAAGAGCGCTTGGTCTTGACCCAGCCTTGAACGAGGATCTCGCCACCTGCGCTTTCCCGGCCCAGGATGTCTTTGATTTTGGTACGCCGCATCGCACACCCTCCCTTTGCCTGAGATTCTAGCACCCGAGGCAGTGCAGTCCAACTGCCGCAACCAGGGTATCCAAAAAAATCTACGCCTTTTCGACTATCGCCAAGCGTAGAATGCAAAGTGCAAAATGAAAGACCTTAAGTGAGTTAGAATTTCTAATGCAAAATCCAGATTTCAGGAGCGGAGGAGGCTTCTGGATACTGATTGCTGGCTGCTCTATTCAATGTAAACCCCTCCTCTTGAGGCGGGCACAAAGCCGATGGGGTTTCCCCCGTGGAGTCGCGGTCCATTACTCCACAGGGGGGGAGAAGCGGCAGCTCTTCCCTTTGGTCGAACACGGGGATTCAAACCCCGTGTTCGATATAACTTGATTTAGGAGATATTGACTTTAGCAATTTGCAATTTTAACTCTGCAAATTAAATGGGAGGTTTTCTTTTGTGCCAGTCGGTGGCCTGCTCGAAGGCATAGCCAATGCGGAGGACGGTGGCTTCGTCAAAATGCTTTCCGATGACCTGCATGCCAATAGGCAATCCTTTGGAGTCAAACCCGCAGGGCAGCGAGAGTGCCGGAAGGCCTGCCAGGCTGGCCGGGAGTGTGAAGATGTCCGTGAGATACATCTGCAGAGGGTCCTGGGTCTTCTCTCCTATCTTGAAGGCCGTGGTCGGGGCAGTGGGGGTGATGATCACGTCGCAATTCTCGAACGCCTCTTCAAAATCTCTTTTTATCAACGTCCTGACCTTTTGGGCCTTGAGATAGTAGGCGTCATAGTAACCAGCGGACAGGGCATAGGTCCCGAGCATAATACGTCTCTTCACCTCCGCTCCAAACCCATGCTCCCTGCTCTTCCGGTAGGTCTCGGTGAGGTCCTTGGCCGGAGAGCGATAGCCATACCTCATGCCGTCATAGCGGGCCAAATTCGAGCTGGCCTCGGCTGGGGCTATGATGTAATAGGCCGCGACGGCATACTCCGTGTGGGGAAGAGAGATCTCTTCAACGTTTATTCCATTCCTCTCCAGAACTCTAATTCCTTCCTTTACGGCATTTTCCACTTCCGGCTGTATGCCGGAGACGAAGTACTCCTTGGGGATCCCAATTCTCAGCCCGCGCACATCGCTCCTGAGGGAGGTGATGTAAGACGGGAATGGGCAGTTCACTGAGGTGGAATCCAAAGGATCATGGCCGGCGATGGCCTCTAGGAGCAGGGCAGAGTCGGTGATGTCCTTGGTTATTGGGCCAACCTGATCTAGGGAAGAGGCAAAGGCGATGATTCCGAATCGGCTGACACGCCCGTACGTGGGTTTGATTCCCACGATTCCGCAGCAGGCAGCAGGTTGACGAATAGAACCCCCCGTATCGGTGCCCAAGGCCGCGATGCACTGGTCCCCCGCTACTGCGGCAGCCGAGCCGCCTGAGGATCCCCCGGGGACGAAATTCAAATTCCATGGATTACGAGTTACAGAGAAAGATGAATTTTCCGTGGAGGAACCCATGGCAAACTCATCCATATTGGTTTTACCCACGGTAACCGACCCGGTTTCCTTCAGTTTTTTAACTGCAGTACCGTCATAAGGTGGAAGAAAATTAGTCAAAATTTTGGAGGCACAGGTCGTTGGCGTCCCCTGCGTAAGGAAGAGATCCTTCAAGGCGATAGGGATACCTAACAGAGGGGTTACACCGTTGTCTTTGCTGAGACGTTCGTCAGCATTTCTTGCCTCTGCCAGGGCGCTCTCCTGGCAGAGGGTGATAAAGGAGTGAAGTTTTTCTTCGGTCGCGGTGATTCTTTGGAAGACCGACTCCGTCAATTCGACCGATGTCATTTCTTTCTTTTTTAGCTTTTCGTGGAGATCGTGGATGGTGAGCGAGTGGAGGTTCATTCGATGATCTTAGGAACTTTAAAGAAGTTTTGTTCTCTTCCGGGCGCGTTGGCAAGCAGCGTATCGGCTGTGGGTCGGTTGACGACACGGTCCTCACGAAATGCGTTGACGAAATCTCCGATGTGGGCGAGGGGCTCAACGATTTTGGTGTCGAGTTGATCTAACATCTCCATATATTGGAGGATCTTATCGAGTTGGTGGGTGAATTGGTCCTCTTCTTCTGGAGAAAGCTCTAGACGCGCCAAGGCTGCTACACGTTGAACTTCTTCTTTCGTGATTTTCATATGAATTTTTTAACACATAGAAACAGTGAATAGCAATCAGCTATCAGCGCTGTAGGACATTGATTTTATTTCTTTAGCTGACCGCTGAGAGCTATTGGGCTGACTGCTCTTCGTTTTTATTTATTTGCAGTTAAGGTCCCTTTTAGTTTAAAAGGAATTAGATGCAGCCAAATCAGTCATCCCTTTCACTTGAGATCATGCGCCCCATTGTGGGGGCCGGCAGCTTTGAGGAAGAAGGATACGCTTTGGGTTTTAATTCCATTGCCGGTTTGGACGAAGTGGGAAGGGGTCCTTTGGCAGGGCCGGTTGTGGCTGCTGCCGTGATTTTTTCACGAGGTATTTTCCATCCTGATATCAGAGATTCCAAGCTCCTCACGCACAAGAAACGCGAAGCGTTGGCCGCTTGGATTAAAGAGCACGCACTCACCTGTGGAGTGGGGGTTGTTGGTTCGGAAGAGATCGATCGGATCAATATTTTGCGCGCTACCTTTTTAGCCATGACCCACGCCTTGAGGCAATGTCGGCCAGAGCCGGACTACCTCTTAGTTGATGGCCTGCACAAAATTCCTCTCTCCAGCTTTGCAGGCAAAAGGGGGCAGCTCCGCTTTGTCCCACGGCAAAAGGCCATCAAGAAGGGGGATCGGCTCTGCTTCTCCATTGCGGCTGCATCCATCTTGGCAAAGGTTGCCAGGGATCAGATGATGGTGGAGTACGATCGCCTCTACCCCGAATACGGATTCGCTCAACATAAAGGATACGGCTGTTCCTTCCATCTTGCTGCGCTTGCCCGCTACGGTCCCTCACCGCTTCATCGTAGGAGCTTCAAGCCGGTTCGGGAAAACACAAGCTCAAATATAGGCGGTCAGAAAACTAGCAGATTAAGCTTTCAGCACTCTGGAAGGCAGGCGGGGCCTGAAAACTGACGGCTATGGAAAATCAGAAGCAGGCACTGGGTAGAGAGGGCGAGCAGATTGCTGAGAGGTATCTGAAGAAAAAGGGCTTTACTCTCTTGGATCGTAATTACCGGTGTCCCATCGGAGAACTGGATTTGATTGTTCTGGATCGTCGTGTGGTGGTCTTTGTCGAGGTAAAGACCCGCTCCGATGGAGGCCTTGGATCACCTTTGGAGTCGGTCCATCGGCACAAGCAACAAAGGATGATCAAGGCCGCACTTTACTTCCTGAGCCAACGGCGCCTTCACGATCAGGAGGCCAGGTTCGATGTCATTGGCATCACCTTTGAAGATCAAGAGCCAAAAATAGAACATATCCAAAATGCCTTCGATATTCCTTAGCAAGAAAGCCATCAGCTATCAGCAATCAGGGAAAAGTTGATAGTCAGAAGCTGATTGTTGAGTGCTAAGAGCTTAGAATGAGGGACTTCAAAGAACTAAAAGTGTGGGGGAACGCCCACGATCTGACATTGGCCGTCTACAGGGCGACCGCCATGTTTCCAAGGGATGAATTGTACGGACTAACAAGTCAGATCCGTCGCTCCTGCGTTTCTATACCCGCTATTGTTGCAGAGGATTGTGGCAGAAGCGGGGATGCCGAGCTTGCCCGTTTCCTTCAGATTGCGATGGGTTCGGCCGCGAGCTGGAATACCATTTAATTCTTGCCAGCGAACTGGGCTTCCTGAATGGGTTAGAGTATGAGAGTCTTATTAGTAATGTGACCGAGGTCAAGCGAATGCTCACCTTGTTTATTCAAAAGCTGAATGCTGATTACTGATAATTATGCTTGACATTAAGATGTTGCGTGAGCACTTGGACCAGGTGAAGGAGCGGGTAGGCTCCAGGGGAACGAAGATTGACTGGGAAGAGTTTGTCGCTCTGGACCGGGAGCGCAGGGAGGTAATCGCAAAGTGGGAAAGGCTAAAAGAGCAGAAGAACAAGCTCTCCGGCGAGATCGGTAGGCTCAAGAAATCGGGCACAGACGCCATGTCCCTGATGCAAGAGATCGAAGGCATCACGGAGGCCATCCGCGTTCACGAGGGACCCTTGGGAGAGATCGAGAAAAGGTTTCAGGGTCTGATGCTTATGATCCCAAACCTACCTCACTCAACCGTGCCCGTAGGGTTGAGTGAGGAGCACAATCGAGAGGTAAGGAAGTGGGGTGAGCTTCCCAGTTTTAATTTTACCCCGAAGAGCCATTGGGATATTGGAGAAGAGCTGGGGATTTTAGATTTTTCCCGAGCGGCGAAGATCGCAGGTGCCCGGTTTGCCATATACTACGGGCAGGGCGCGTTACTGGAACGGGCCCTGATCAATTTTATGTTGGATCTCCACACCCGTGAGCGGGGCTACAGGGAAGTGCTTCCGCCTTTTTTGGTGAATCGCGACAGCATGATTGGGACGGGTCAGCTACCCAAGTTTGAAGAAGACCTATTCCGTATTCAGGACCCTGAGTTTTTTCTTGTTCCAACCGCCGAGGTCCCTTTGACAAATATCCACCGGGAGGAAATCCTGAAGAGGGAGGATCTCCCGATCTGTTATGTGGCCTATACTCCATGTTTTCGCAGAGAGGCAGGCTCCTATGGCAAGGATGTGCGCGGGCTCATTCGCCAGCACCAGTTTAACAAAGTGGAGCTGGTAAAGTTGACCGAACCGGATAGCTCCTACGTGGAGCTGGATAAGATGGTGCAGGATGCGGAGGAGGTTCTCCGGCAGCTAAAGATCCCTTATAGAGTATTGGAACTCTGTACCGGGGACATGGGATTCGCCTCGGCAAAAACTTTTGACCTGGAGGTATGGCTACCTGGACAGGGGACCTACCGAGAAATCAGCTCTTGCTCCAACTGTGAGGACTTCCAGGCG
Source organism: Binatia bacterium (assembly GCA_036443615.1). Lineage (GTDB taxonomy): Bacteria > Desulfobacterota > Binatia > UBA9968 > CAXXLF01 > JACZXR01. Next base: position 9,089 of record JAZFYO010000279.1, read on the forward strand.
CGACGGGCCGGCATCCGCTATCGCTCGGATAAAAAGAGCCGGCCGGTCTTTGTCCACACGCTCAATGGCTCTGGGCTGGCCGTGGGACGGACCCTGGTTGCGTTGTTGGAAAACTACCAGCAGAAGGATGGAAGCGTAGTTGTGCCAGAGGTGCTGCGGTCCTACATGGGCGGCGACGAGCGGATCGAGTAGCCCGCTCTGTGCTCAGGAAGGCTTGTTCAGCACGAATGCCTTGGCAGCGCTTTAAACTCGACGATCCACAGGTTGAGATGAAGCCCTGGATTCTCAAGGCTGTAGTAAAGCTTCTGGGCTGTCCTTAGAGGGACGGTTACTCTGCCTGACTCACCGGACAGGAGAATAGAATTTTTCCCCTTGGCATTGTCGGCCATGTGGGCGATGAGTGAGACTCCGTTGGCCCGGCTCGTGATCTCGTACCGAAACGTGATGGCAGCGGTGTTCGGGGAGACGGCCTGTGAAAGATCGATTTCCTTAAACATCTTACAGCCCTGTCCCCCGAAGTGACCAGTCCAACAGCTCCACCGGGTGAGCCAGTCGGATGTTGAGTCCCCGCTCTCTGAGCCCCTTCTCGATCTGCAGAGAGCAGCCGGGATTCCCGCTAACTACTAATTCGACTCCCTTCTCCTTGATCCTCTCTATCTTCCGATCCAGGAACTTCTGTGCCAATTCAGGGTGGAGGAGATTGTAGATTCCCGCGCTGCCACAACAGAAGTCGGATTCTTCAAGCTCGACGAATCGAAGGCCAGGGATTGCTTTGATGATTGCCCTGGGTTCCTGCCTGACCTTCTGGCCGTGGGCGAGGTGGCACGCATCGTGATATGTGACCGCGAGCTTCAGCTCTTTTAGCTTGCCTTCCAGTGGGGCCTGGGCCAGAAGCTGGGAAACATCGCGCACCTTCTTGCTGAAGGCATCAGCCCTCTGGGCATAGGCCGTGTCGCTGTGGAGCAGCTCCCAGTATTCTTTCATGACCGAGCCGCATCCTGCCGAGTTGACCACGACCATGTCCACGCTGGACTGGTCGAAGGCATCGATCGTCTTCTTTGCCAGGATCTTACCCCGCTCCCGCTCCCCCTCGTGAACGAACAGGGAGCCGCAGCACCCCTGTTCTCTCGGCACCACCACCTCGTAGCCGCACTCGCTCAAGACTCTAGCCGTCGCTTGGTTGACTTGGGGGAAGAAGAAGCGCTGGACACAACCGGCAAGGAGGCCTACCCGCCCTCTCTTCTCACCCTTGGCTGGTGTCACCTCGGGCAGTTCCGTACGCAGGCGCTGATCGGGAACGGATGGGAGAAGGGCCTCCATCTTTCCCAGGCGGCCGAAGAGCCCCA
>JAZFYO010000280.1:0-2358 GCA_036443615.1 Binatia bacterium
ATCGTGGGACACAACTCTCGGCCGGCTGGGTGGAAGGAGACTGTATCCGATGCATCTACCACGGCTGGTTGTACGATAGTTCGGGGCAATGTCTCGAGCAACCGGCGGAAGAGGAGTCTTTTGCTAAAAAGGTGCGCATTCGGAGCTACCCGACCAGGGAGTATCTAGGACACATCTTTTGCTTTCTCGGCGAGGGCGACCCTCCGACCTTTCCGCGCTATCCAAACTTCGAAAGGGAGGGGTTGCTCGAGGTCCTAGCCGCGCTGGTCTGGCCCTGTAACTTTTTCCAACGCGTGGATAACAACGGCGATACCGTACATGTGCCCTTCGTGCACAGGAAGGCATACTCGGCAGCCAACGCTCGCAGCGGTATCCCTACCCTCTCCAAAAAAGAGAGTGATTGGGGGACCACCGCCTACGCCACCTTTCCCGGGGGCTGGACCAATGTCTTTCAATTTGTCATGCCCAACGCTTACACCTTCAGGAATCCGTCGCCCGACCCGGAGCTTCCCTGGGACGATCGCATTCAGTGGGATGTCCCCGTGGACGACGAGCACTCCTTAGAGTTCCGAGCGCGGCTGGTGCCAGTGACCGGAGAGGCAGCACGTCAATACCAGGAACGCCGTGGCGCACTGCTGGCAAAAGAGCGCAGCACTACGCCCGAGCTGGGCGAGGCCGCCCTCTCGGGCAAGTTGCGTTACGACGATCTTCAGAATTTAACGCTCGACAAGGTCGGCCTCGTTCACACGCAGGACTACGTTGCCCAAGTTGGCCAGGGTAGAATTTCGGATCGCCGACAGGAACACCTCGGCCGTTCGGACGTGGGGGTGATCCTGTACCGCAAGATCTGGGAACGAGAGTTACGGGCGTTGGCCGAGGGTCGGCGGATCAAGAAGTGGGTCTGCCCGCAGGATAGGGCTCAGGAGTTCGAGGTGGGAAGACAGGAGAAAGATTGATGCAGAACTTCCACCTTCCATCAGCGGATGGAATATTCGACCTCGATGCCATGTTGCCTATTCCACTCGCTGGCAACGAAGGATCGACCAGTCGTCCCTGCAGCGTCATCTGATGCCAGGTAGACGGCGCAGTCCCTTATAACGTTAGGGCTAATCATTCTGTTTCCCTTATTGCCGTGGATCTTGAGGATCGCCTCAGTAGCCACCATACCTCCCGGGTCGAGGGTATTCACCCTGATATTATAGGAACTGTTCTCCAGAGACAGAACCTGAGATAGTCCTTCGATGCCAAATTTGGCGGAACAGTAAGGGCCCCTCAGGGGTTTTCCCCTTTTTCCTTGGGGGGAAGATATATTGATGATTGATCCATTCCGGTGCTCCCTCATCACCTTCAAGACCTCTCGGCTGCAAAGAAATGTCCCGGTGAGATTCGTATTCAGGACCTTAAGCCAGACGTCGAATGGAGTATCCACCACCTCTAGGTCTATGGGACCGCTTCGAGGCCATGCAAATCCTGCATTGTTCACCCAGACATCTATCCGGCCGAACTTCTCCCTTATCCTCTGAACCAAGCGAATAACATCCTCCTCGACCGACACATCAGCCGTCACACCCAAAACTCCTTCTGCCGGCAACCCCAATCTCGCCACGGTTTCATCCACATCAGATTGATTGAGATCACAGATAACGACTTTCGCCTCTTCCAGAGCATAGGCATGAGCAATCTCCCATCCCAGACCCCTTATCGATCCGGTGACAACAGCAACTTTACCGCTCAGCTTCATTCCGAATACTCTCTGCCGATCCCATGGTAGAGACAGGCCACTATTTCGGGGGCGATACAAGGCCATCCTGATTGATGCAGAGGAATACTTTCTTGCTGTGGCCCGTTATATCCACTGCAATCCGGTAGATGCCGGCATTGTGGGCGACATTGATGAATACAAATGGAGTAGCCATCGCGCGTATATGGACAAGAAAAGATGCTTCTAAAAAGCCAACAGCAGACTTGACACCATTTCCAGTCGCGCTTGTCCTCGATATGCCCCGAATCCACTCAAACGGCGACGAGTCGCTAGCCCCGAGCAAGCTGGAGGACAGCTTTAAACCGGACCTTTCCTTGCATCATGCGCTCGAAGGCGGTGGACGTTTGGTCCAGGGGGAAGGTCTCGATCATGGCCTTTATCCCTTGCTGTTGTGCGAAGGCCATCGCGTCCGTTGAATCGACTGCTGTACCCGAAGACCAGCCAAGGACCCGGCGGTACCCCGAGATACGGGCCTGCGCTTCAATCTCAAGCGGCTCGCTCGGGACGCCTAACACAAGTAGAGACCCGTCGGTCCCAAGGCCTTCGACCAGGGCAGAGACTGACGCGGCGTCGGGTGCCGTAGCCAGGATCGCTTT
>JAZFYO010000281.1:0-12432 GCA_036443615.1 Binatia bacterium
GCCCGAAGCGAGCAGCTAAGGCTTCCCGCCGAGGGGCCACTGAAGCGAAGGGATGGCAGCTCCTGTAAAAGCACGCTCAATCCCTTGCCAGGACTGGGGTTCTCAACTCACGGAATCACACTTTTCACGGTAGAGCCGGGGATAACTTGACAAACAGGAATACAAAATCCATAAGAGGCTATGGGCTAGATGCAAATCCAGTTTCTAGAGGTGAGGGGTAAACATGGAAATTATCAGGGTTTACTTTAATGATACCAAAGGCATCCCGCCCAGCGGGCTGTGCGTCGGCGTGCATCGCGCAGGGGTAATCCATCAAAACATGGTAAAAAAACACGGCGAGGGGCTTGCGGTCTGGTCCCTGAGGCCGGACCTGGACTTCATAGCGTTCAAGAAAGAAGGTCTTGGGGAAAAAGGTATCCGTTCCACGAATGATCTTGAATCTATTAATGGCGAGAAGCTCATCTATGGAGTCAGGGGAGCCCCTCCACAGATTCGCCAAAAGGCACGAGAACAAGGGCTCGAGCTGCTCGCCGATGCCACCTGCCCTTTCGTGACTCAACAAGAGGAGGCTGAGTTAGAGCTGTTACGAGAAGGATTCAACCTGGTTTTATTGAGCAGCCGAACGCATCACGGCATTCCGCGAATCCAAGGAATCGCGAAAGAGGCCGGACGGGAGCTTTTCATCGTGGAAAAGGAAGAGGATGTTGAAGAGATCCGGCTCACCCGCTTCGAGCCTGTCGGGGTCATCGTCCAGACGACTTTCTGGATCGAATCTTACAAAAAGATCATGGCCCGCATTCTGGACCGCTTTGCCAATGTGCGCGTTCGGAATACGGCTTGCATAGATTCTCTCCAGCGCCTTCCGGAAGTAGAAAAATTGGCCAAGAAGGTGGACGCTATGGTTGTCGTGGGGTGGACCGAGGGGATGACCAATCGCATGCTCGAAGTGGCCATGGCGTTTAATCCTCACGTCCATAAGCTCGAAAAGGTTGACCAGCTTCAACCCGAATGGTTCCAGGGGAAGGAAAAAGTCGGAGTGATCGGAGCCAATGAAACCCCCAGCTGGATGATGGATGAGGTGGTGGAGCGGATCAAATCCCTGGCGCCCTAGCCTTCAATCAACCAATGCCCAGGATCACCTTTGTGCCCTCCGGTCAGTGCTATGAGGTCGAGAAGGGAACCACCATCCTGGTCTCCGCAATTCGAAACGGTCTACATATACCCCACGATTGCACGGAGGCCATTTGCGGGACCGATCGGGTCAAGATCCTGTCCGGCCAGCAGAATCTTAGCGCAAAGAGCGAGAACGAAGAGTTGACCCTAACCATGCTGAATGCTGGTCCCGACGATCGCCTGGGCTGTGTAGCACAAATCCTTGGAGACGTGACGGTAGGGATTCTGGCTTAACCTGACAGGGCCACCGCTACGGTGTGGCGCTCACTTCCTGGGAAGGCTCCTCCATGAGCTGGTTGACACTCGCGATCGAGACCCTGCCCACCTCTGAGAGAGGCTCAATCTTCCAGAAAAGAGGGAGGTAATGTCCCCAACGGTCCAGGATGGCCTGGGCCCGTTTGCTCTTTGTGAACTCTAAATGGGTTTTGATGAGATTGCGCAGCAGCTCGATGTCCTCGGTGACCTCCACACGAGCCAAGCCCACAACCTGAGGGTTATACTTCAACTCAAAGTCCTGCTCCTCATCCAATACAAACGCCAGGCCTCCCGTCATGCCGGCCCCGAAGTTGCGTCCGGTCTCACCTAACACGGCAACCACCCCTCCGGTCATGTACTCGCACCCGTGATCTCCCACACCTTCAATCACCGCGATGGCTCCGCTGTTGCGCACACAGAAGCGCTCTCCAGCCACCCCTGCGGCATAGAGGAATCCGCCAGTCGCACCGTACATGACAGTGTTGCCTATAATGACGTTCTCGTGGGACTGAAACTTCGCGCCGATACCCGGGCGGATGGCGATCTCGCCCCCACCCATTCCCTTACCCACATAGTCGTTGGCCTCCCCGTTGAGATAGAGCCTCAGACCGCGGATGCAGAAGGCACCAAAGCTCTGGCCCGCGGTGCCCTCAAAGTGGCACCGGATCGTTCCGGGAGGCAGGCCCGAATCCCCGTTTCGGCGAGCAATCTCTCCTGCGACTCGCGTTCCGACTGCTCGGTTGACGTTGCGGATTTTATAGAAGAGCTCCACCGGGCCAGCTCCGTCCAGCGCCTCCTTGGCATCCTTAAGAATTGTTGCATCCATGGGCCGTTCCTTCCGGTCATTTCTCTTCCAGGTGTGAAACCTAGGCCGGGTCCAGGTGGGGTCCACCGGATTGAGAATCGGGCTCAAGTCCAGTTTCAGCGCCTTGGACGGGTCCTCCACAGGCCTTTGCTCCAGGAGATCCACCCGGCCGATAATCTCTTCCAGCTTTCTGAATCCAAGCTCGGCCAAGATGCGGCGCACATCTTGGGCCAGGAGGGTGAAGAAATTAACCACCATTTCCGGAGTACCGGTGAACTTCGCGCGAAGCTCAGGATTTTGCGTGGCTATACCCACCGGACACGTATTCAGATGGCACTGGCGGGCCATGACGCAACCGATAGCAACCATAGGAGCGCTGCCAAAGCCATACTCCTCCGCACCAAGCATCGCAGCAACGACGACGTCCCGAGCGGTTTTGAATCCACCGTCGGTCCTCAGAACTACCCGCTCGCGAAGATCGTTCATGAGCAGCACCTGCTGGGTCTCGGCAAGCCCTAGCTCCCAAGGTATGCCGGCGTTCTTGATCGAGCCCACCGGTGAAGCCCCTGTCCCCCCATCATGCCCTGAAATCTGGATTACATCGGCGTAGGCCTTGGCTACCCCTGCGGCAATGGTTCCGACCCCTGCCTCGGCCACGAGCTTCACTGCAACCTTGGCACGCGGATTGGACTGTTTTAAGTCGTAGATGAGCTGGGCCAAATCTTCGATGCTATAGATATCGTGGTGGGGAGGTGGCGAAATAAGAGCGACGCCGGGGACCGAGTGACGAATTCTTGCGATCTCTACGGAGACCTTGTGTCCCGGAAGCTGGCCTCCCTCGCCCGGCTTCGATCCCTGAGCCATCTTGATCTCTAGCTCAACGGCAGATGCCAGATACTCGGGCGTCACTCCGAAGCGCGCAGAGGCCACCTGTTTAATGGCACTGTTTCCCCAGTCCCCATTGGGTTTGCGATGATAGCGGGCGGGATCCTCTCCCCCCTCACCGCTGCCACTCTTCCCTTTAAGACGGTTCATGCCGATCGCTATGGTCTCGTGCGCCTCTCGGCCGAGGGCCCCATGGGACATGGAGCCTGTGGTGAAGTGGCGTAGAATATTCTTCACCGGCTCGACCTCCTCGATCGGGACCGGACTTCCGTGTTTGAATTTCAACAGATCGCGGATCGACGTGGGCGGATGCTCGTCCGCGGCCTTGGCATAAGTCTGGTAATCTCTGGGCGCGCCGCTTTTGATCATCTTATGTAGCGATTTGAAAACATCCGGGTTGAAGGCATGATACTCGCCTGATTTTCGGTAGCGATAGAATCCTTCCTGTTGAAGCCTGGGCTGGGCCACACCGAAAGCGGCTTCGTGAAACCTCAGGACTTCTCGGGTAATATCTTCCAGGCCGGCCCCTTCGATGCGCGACGGTGTCCCGACGAAATACGCATCGATCACGGCCCTGTTGATCCCCACGGCTTCGAAGATCTGCGCGCCGCGATAGCTGGACAGGGTGGAGATCCCCATCTTGGACATAATCTTCAGGACTCCGTGTTCGATTGCCTTCTTGTAATTTTGCAATGCCTGTTGAGTGTCTATTCCGGCCAGGCCGTTATCCTTCCCGTTTTTGGAGCCGTTACTCAGAAGATGAATAATTGTCTCAAAGGTAACGTAGGGGTGAACCATGCTGGCCCCATATCCAAGCAGACAGGCAAAGTGATGCTCTTCCCTGGCCTCTCCAGTCTCGGCGACAATGCTTGCCCTCATCCTCTTGCCTTGCCTGATCAGATGATGATGCACCGCGCCCACGGCTAGGAGCATGGGAATGGGCGCATGCGTGGAACTCACCCCTCGGTCGCTTATGATCAGGATCGATCTGCCTTCATCGATGGCCTGCACTGCCGCTTTGCACACACCCTCCAGGGCCGCCTCCAGGCCACTGGCACCTTCTGCAGCTTGAAACAGCGCGGGCAGAACGACTGAACTCAAGGTCAACTGTCCTTCTCTACCATCTGTCGCACTCTCGGGCAGGCTTTTTAGCCATTCGATCTCCTGCTGGCTCAAGATGGGGCTGGAGAACTTGATAAGCCTCGCATGCTCCGGCGTCTCTTCCAAAAGGTCCCGCCTGTGTCCCAGGGCGGTGTTCAGAGACATCACCAGCTCTTCCCGCAGCGAGTCGATGGGGGGGTTCGTGACCTGGGCGAAAAGCTGCTTGAAGTAGGTGTAAAGGAGGCGTGGTCTTTTCGACAGAACCGAAAGCGGGGTATCGTCCCCCATGGAACCAACCGGCTCTTTGGCCGTGGTGACCATCGGCGAAATAATAACTTCCAATTCCTCCTCGGCATAACCAAATGCCTTCTGATGACGAAGCAGCTCCACCGCCTCCATCGTCGAACTCGTCTCTCCCTGATTGAGGCCAAGCGAATTCACACGCAACAGGTTGTTCTTCAGCCATTGACCGTAAGGTTTCCGCCGGGCGACCTCTTTTTTGATTTCGTCGTTCTTCAGGAGCTTGCCGCGAGCCGTGTCCACTGCGATCATCTGACCTGGACCGAGTCTCCCTTTTTCCACGATCTCAGAGTCCGGGATCTCCAGGACACCCACCTCCGAGGCCATGATGATGACACCACCCCGCGTGATCTTGTACCTAGCCGGCCTCAGCCCGTTACGGTCGAGAACGGCGCCCACAGTGACCCCGTCGGAGAAGGCCACCGCTGCCGGACCATCCCACGGCTCGCTGATGCAGGAGAGATACTCGTAGACGCTACGCAGCTCCGGGTCCATGTGCGGCATTCTCTGATAGGCCTCCGGGACGAGCATCATCATGGAGTGAAGGACACTCCTACCCGAGAGCGTGAGCAGCTCCAGGGCATTATCGAGGCTCGTGGAGTCGCTTCCCCCTTCCGTTAGTACGGGTTTGAGCTGCTCGATCTCCTTGCCCCAGATCTCCGAGCCCATCTCCGCCTCGCGCGCACGCATCCAATTACGGTTCCCCTTGAGAGTATTAATCTCGCCGTTGTGGCCCAGCATCCGCACCGGCTGCGCCAGAGGCCAGGTGGGGAAGGTGTTGGTGCTGTAGCGCTGGTGCAATACGCACAGGGAGGTGTCAAAGTCAGAATTTTTTAGATCGAGATAAAAGCGTGCCAGTTGGGGAGCAACGACAAGTGCCTTATAGACCAGGATCCGATGTGAAAAGGACGGGATGTAGAGCTCATCGAGGCCTTTACCCTGTGCCTTCCCCTCAATGACCTTTCGGGCAAGATAAAGCGATCGCTCGAACTTTTCGCCGTCCATTCCTGCAGGCCTTCCAATCAGGACCTGCTCGATCTCGGGCCTGGTCTCCCTTGCCTTATCCCCCAGTTCCTCGGCACTGACAGGGACCTTACGCCAGCCAAGGAAGACAAGTCCGCGCTGTTGAATAGTCTCTTCTATGATCGCCCTGCAGCTCTTCTGCGCCGCCAAATCCTTGCGCGGGAGAAAGATCATCCCGACCCCAAGCTCTTCAGGTCCGTTGAGATGGGCGCCCAGCTTTTGGATCTCTTTGGTAAAGAGTCTAGCCGGGATCTGGGTAAGCACTCCTGCCCCATCACCGGTTTTCGCATCCGCATCCACGGCACCCCTATGGGTCAGATTGATAACCGAGCGCAGGGCCTGTTCGAGAATCTTATGGCTCCTGTTCCCGCCAATGTCGGCAACAAAGCCGACCCCGCAGGCATCGTGCTCAAACTCTGGGCTGTAGAGACTGTTTTTAGAAGCTGAATTCATAGAGACTGTAGCCAATCACTTATTTCTAGAGGTACCCGCGACTCTCTTCCGCTCCGGTCTCCCCCCCAGGGTTTTGCCTTCAAGCAAAAAATCGCCGTCAAACGCCCCGTTCATTTCCAAGACTTGGCTCTCCTTAGGAGTGGAGAGAACGATCTTTGTAATCGTGCCTGTCACTCCCTCCATGGAGCGGATCTCTCCCAGAATCTCTTCGAGAGAAGTCGTACTCGCGGTTCTCACCTTGAGGATAAAGCTTTCGTCTCCCGTGACGTGATGGCATTCGAGCACATCGCTTTGGCGCATCATGCTGGCGGCAAAGACATCAATGTAGCGCTGGTGACCGATGGACACTCCAATGAAGGCCAAGATATCCTTGCCCAACTTCTTTGCGTCGAGAAGGGCATGGTAACCCTTGATAATGCCGCGTGCTTCAAGCTTTTTTACCCTTTCCATTACAGTAGGCGGCGAGAGATCCACCTCCTTCGCTATCTCGGCAAGATGACGCCGCCCGTGGTGTTGAAGGATAGAAAGGATTGCTATGTCAATGCTATCTAGCATACCTAATATAATAAGGACTTTGGCGCTAAAGCTGATGATTTGTATGTTAATTTAAAGCTTTTGTCAAGTGTTATGTTGTATATGTCCTATTTTACCTAAATTTATAATTTTTGCTATTTTAGAACGCTGTATCAAATATAGCCATATTAGGGCTGGAAAAGCGTGCCCCGAATCAAGTTATATCGAACACGGGGTTTGAATCCCCGTGTTCGACCAATGGGGAGAGCTGCCGCTTCTCCCCTTTGGAAACCCCATCGGCTTTGTGCCCGCCTCAAGAGGCGGGGTTTACATTGAAAAATGTAATAGAGGTTAGAGAACGGAGAGGCTATATATCCTTAACGCCAGACTCGTTGAGAAGCTTTAAGGCTTCACTTGCTGGGAAGTAGTCGGGGTCGATGGCCAGGGATTTTTTGAACTCTTCCCTAGCTTTATCGACCATTTGCTTTTGGAGATAAATCATCCCCAAATTGTAATGGGGAAACTGATAACAACAGTATCTCTTGGCGTTCATCGCCTTTTTAAGATAAGGGATGGCCTCATCCTCTTTTTCCAGTTTCATCAGATAGACGCCAATATCATTATAGGGGTTACCGAAATCGGGATCCACGAGGATCGCCTTTTCCGCCTCATCAATGGCGCGCTGGTAATCCCCCATATGACTGTAGGTCCACCCCAGGTAAGTATAGGCCTCCGCAGTAGGTTGAATCTCTAGAGACTCCTGGAAGAGACGGATCGCCTGCTCATGGTGACCTAGCAAGCTCATCAGATAACCCGTATTGTAAAGCTGATCGACCGAGGGGCTTTCTTCCTTCGTCCCTTCCTGGACCTGCTCACCGCCTGCTAATGCAGGAAACAAAGACAAGAACAGGATTATCCAAAGAGAGACAATTCCACTGCTCTTCATGTCGACGGCAAATATGCTTTTTTCGAAGGTGGTACTTCAGTTATTCTCGACCGGAGGAATCGTTAAGCGGCACCGGGATAAGGGCACCCTCTTTAGCCTCGCGCAATAGGTTTCTCATCTGGCGCAAATCGACGTCTAATTCCAGGTCTCGGACCTGGGGTATCAGCTCCGCGAGTAAATCCGCATCCCTTCTCTCATGATGGCGGTAAATCTGAAAATAAGGCTTGCCCCCGCTTATCCCCACCTTGGCATACTGGTAGATGATCTCGACCGGTGTCCCGCGGGCCACGCGAGGAAAGAGAAAGGCTATATCCTCGGGGTAGAGCCTGATGCAGCCGTGAGTAATAAACCGGCCTACGGCCCAGGCGTTGTTCGTTCCGTGAATTCCGTACGAAGTGCTGGAAAGGCGCATCCAGTAACGTCCGAGCGGGTTGGTTGGTCCTGGGGGGACGACCGCTCGTGGAAACTCCATCTCTTTTTGAATTGACAGCGGCACGTGCCAAACTGGATCTGTCCTCTTCTCCCCAATCCGGAATTTTCCGGCTGGGGTGTCCCATCCTTCCATTCCGATCCCCAGAGGAAACGTCATGACCTCGGAGTCCGATAAGTAGTAATAAACCCTCATCTCCGGAATGTTAAGAACAAGTCCTCGGCGCTCGCCTTTCGGGAGGATCCACCTTGAAGGGATATTGATCTCCAGTCCTACCAGTGGCACCCAAGGGTCCACCCCAGGATTGGCCTTGATCAGCTCCCGGTAACCGAGGTGGTAGTGCCGCGCGATATCAAGGAGGCTTTCTTCCGCCCCAACCGTGTGTTTTAACGGTTGGCTGATAATGGTCTCTCTCAGCTGATCGGTTTTGGCCCCATTCTGGGAACCATGATATGCGTACACGATGGTGTTCGGGCGCCACTCTTCTGCGAAGGCAAGTCCCACCCAAGCTGAGGCCAAGAAACTAGTTATCAACAGACTTTTTATCACCTAGACCCTCTGAGCCCGCCTATTATATAGGGTTACCAATTATATAGGTTTACCAAGAATCAAGGAAGCGGTGCTCCCGGTCAAAAAGTGTGGTGAACCGGAAGCGACACACCGTTAGCCCCGTACCACAGAACTCCCCGCACGTGCGTATTGGAATGAATGTTCTGGACTTCCCCGAAGGGCCGCGCTCCAAAGCCAGGGACGTAAGACCGTGGGACGGGGTTTGGAGCCGAGGGGGCCTGCTCCGTCGGCCTTGCCTCTCCTCGGGGAACGAGCCTTTCGGCCGCGGGCAATGGGACTGTACCTTGAAGGACCCACCCTATCATGCCCCAGGGTACTTACTCCTCAGGTCTGGGCCTGACGGAACCTCGTTGTTCAGGTGCCCGCGACCTTCCGTCTCGCTCCCCTCGGAGCAGTATTTGTAGGCGCGGGGGTCTGCTCCGAAAAAGGGAGACATCCAATCTAAATGTTCTCAAAGAGAGAGAAGATTGGGTTAAGTAATCGAAAACAGACAGGCAGAGACCCATTGGCTCCCGCTAAGGGCTTCGTCGTGAACTCTCTTCGAGCCTGAGCCTCAGAGCCGAGGGCAGCCAAACGGCCACCTCCCAACCCCATCATGTCGGTTCTCCAACCGTCGGGGCCTGTACCAACCATCTCGCCCTTGTTCCTCAGGCCTCCAGCCTTCCTCCCTCTCGAAAATACACACCCGTCATCACTCAGCCCTGCCTATGGCCGAAGAAATAATAGATGCTCTTAATGAAAAAACCGAGTGTCGGCTATCTACTAATCAAGTTATATCGAACACGGGGTTTGAATCCCCGTGTTCGACCAAAGGGAAGAGCTGCCGCTTCTCCCACCTGTGGAGTAATGGACCGCGACTCCACGGGGGAAACCCCATCGGCTTTGTGCCCGCCTCAAGAGGTGGGGTTTACATTGAATCAATACTTTTCGCAATAGTGTCACAAGACGGTTGACCCCGATCCGAATTCTCACCGTGCTATGTATTACATTTAAATCACATAGAGCGGGAAGTATACCGGTGGTACGCTGGTAGGACAAGTGATTTGATGTTCATCGCGCCAAATTCTTAGGCTGATCAATGTCGGATCGGGGTTGATTTTTGCCGAGGTGGATTATAGGATTCGGGCGCTAGGCGAGAAAGGAGCTTTCCAATGCCGCTTGTGTCCGCGCTGGCCGCGAGCCATGCGCCCAACATTCTGATGGAGCCCGGTGCAGAGTGGGAAGATTTCATGAAACTTCACTACCGGATGGCTCCACAGGCCGCGGGATCCAAACCCTCCCTGGAGGTGCAGCAAAAGCTCAGACGGGACGCGGAAAAGGCCTTTGAGGTACTTCGAAAGGACCTGCAGGCTTCCCAACCCGATGTATTGATCGTTGTAGCCAATGACCAGTTCGTCAATTTTTTCTTCAACAACCTTCCGACCTTCTTCGTGACCCTGGCAGATGAGGTCAAAGGACAATTTACCCGGCACAGTTTCCATTACAAAAATCACAAGGAGTTGGGCTGGGCGATTCTAAAGAGCGGTTTAGAGAAGGAGATGGACCTGTCTTACGGCGAGCACATAGAGCTTCAACACACGCAGGTTGTTCCTCTTTACTTCATTCTGCGCGAGCCCACGATTCCTATTCTTCCCATTTACGTGAATACCTGGGTGGATCCTCTCCCGACGCCCCGCCGCTGCTACCGCCTGGGAGAGGTGATCCGCGAGGTTGCAGACGGGCGGCCTGAACGAATCGCCATTTTAGCAACAGGCGGCCTCTCGCATTTTCCCGGCTCCCCCAGGATCGGGGAGATCGACACGAAATTCGATCACGAGCTCCTGGAGATCATGCGTGAAGGCAAAGGCAAAACCCTGGCAGATTACTCATTGGAAAAACTCCTCCAAGCGGGGGACTCGGAGTTCCTTAACTGGATGGTGGTCCTGGGAACTGTTGGTGATGTCAGGGCCTCTTCTACTGCGTACATGCCAGACCACGTGGCCACGGGATGGGGATTCGTAAGCTGGAATTTATAAGGCCCCCTGAAGTGCAAGTCTCGAGGACGCAAGGGGAAGAATCTCTCCACGCCTAACGCCTTGCGGGTTGGGGACCCGAGATGGGAGGTAATATGAGCAGCTACCATCTGAACCGGTTTTTGTTTGATCTTAAAATGAACGAACCTACATTGAGGCAGGCAAGGAGCAATCTCCAGGAAGCGATGAGTCAATACGATCTCAGTGCTGAGGAGAAAGAAGCACTGAGCGCCGGGGACCCCAGGCGAATCCACCAACTGGGTGCACACGGGATGCTGGCCCTATACATCATGCAGCTCAATCCCGAATTTCAGAACAATGTATATTGGACACAGAAATAGCTGTCAGCACTCAGCGCTCAGCTTTCAGCAAATCGATGAAGAAGTGAACACGACATTTACCGAATTGAGGCTGACGGCTGATAGCTGATGGCTGGAGGCTAAAAAAATGGACTTAGGTCTTCATGGAAAGGTTGCTGTGGTTGCAAGCTCCAGTAAAGGGATAGGGCAAGCCATTGCCGCTGGATTCGCCCGTGAGGGGTCCAAGGTAAGTATGTGCGCTAGAGGAGAGGCGCAGCTCAATGAGACGGCAGTGGCCATCCGCCGAGAAACAGGAGCTGAGGTCTACGCGATGGCTGCAGACATGACCTGCCTGGAAGACATCCAAAAATTCGTTGCCAAGTCTGCGGAACAATTTGGCCGTATCGACATCATGGTGACCAACGCCGGCGGTCCTCCCTTCGGTGAGTTCATGAAGTTTACCGAAGAGGATTGGGAAGCTGCTTTCCGCCTCAGTTTCCTAAGTGCCCTCAGGCTTGCACGAGAGGCAGTGCCCCACATGCTAAAGGTTGGGGGTGGCCGAATAATCAACATTACCTCCTACGGAGTGAAGGAGCCGATCCAAGGTCTCGTTCTATCCAACGCAATGCGGACCGGGGTCATTGGCCTGGCCAAAAGCCTATCCCGCGAGCTGGCGAAAGATAATATCCTTGTCAACAGTATCTGCCCGGGCAGGATCGATACAGAGCGCCACCGCAAGCTCAACGAGGCACGAGCCGAGCGTACGAAACGGCCCCTGGAGGAGATACACAAGCAGATGACAGGTGAAGTCCCCTTGGGCCGATTTGGAACAGCCGATGAGGTGGCTGATCTGGTCGTTTTCCTTGGCTCAGACCGGGCGCGTTATATCACCGGAACCACTATCCAGGTCGATGGCGGATTGATCAGGACAACCTTTTAGACATGGTCCTTTACTTCATTCATTGGGACCTTCCCGACCAGAAGGCCAATCTCACAATCTACGCCAACAAGGCAAAAAATGACTGGCTGCCAACGACTCTCAATTACGAAGGGGTCAGGGAGATTCGCAATTACCGCAACCCCCTCGAGGTTTCACCGCAGGTAGGGATCAGCATCGACTTTGTCTCGATGGAGGCATGGCGTAATTATATCGAGTCCCAGGATTACATCCGCATTATGCGTGAGCTTCGCATCCTGGGTTGCCACAACTTTACCGCCCAGCTCTGGTCACCCTCCAAGTACTTTCCCGAATCGCTGCGCCCGGATGATAAATAAGCAAAAAGGGCGGAACCGTGGTGTGAGGCATCATCGAGGTTTCCTCTTACCTCCCCGAACTACTGAAAGCCCCGGGCCCTTTCTACTTTTCTGTTCGTTCAAAAGGCATTCCCAATCGATGAGGGTTAGATAATCCTCCGGTGGATTGTCCTCACAATCGTATACCTTAAAAAACCTGGCGAAGCTGCCATGTTTCTTCTCGTAACCTTTAATTCTCTTCTGGATCACCTTTTGCGAGAGGGAGGAGTAAACAAGTTATTTCGAACACGGGGTTTGAATCCCCGTGTTCGACCAATGGGGCGAGCTGCCGCTTCTCCCCCCTGTGGAGTAATGGACCGCGACTCCACGGGGGAAACCCCATCGGCTTTGTGCCCGCCTCAAGAGGCGGGGTT